>JBEANP010000122.1:0-8171 GCA_041165385.1 Pseudomonadota bacterium
AGGCGACAGGGCCTGTGCGCGCTAGGGTCATGGCTTCTAGTTTGGCAGACAGGTCGCGCACGGCTTGGGTCAGTGTGAGCAACTTTTGTTCCTTAAGAAGTTGCCCGTAATCCAACCTGCAGTGGCTGTGCTTTGGATTGCAATGAACCGCCACGAACCGATCGTAGCCGCCACGGTGTCTGCCAGTCGCTGGCCGCGTGTAGGGGCGGGTGCTTCAAAGTGTTCGGTGCGCGCGCGGCTGCTTTAGCTGGGTTTTGTCTTCTGGCGCCAGCGTTGCAGGCTGGGGGTGGTGAGGGGCAGGGTTAGCGGTTTGGTGGTGCATGTTGCCCTTTACATCGCTATATAGCGTCCGGCTCTGTGATTAATGGCGAGGGTCTGGTTGAGGGCCACGGCTCCCACAATGGAAAGCGCAATATGCTGCCAATCGGTCACCGCGAAAGCCCCCAGCACAATGGCGCAGTCCAGCACCATTTGAATCTTGCCAGCGCGCCAACCAAAGCGCTCTTGCAAATACAACACCAGCACATTGAGTCCGCCCAAGCTGGCACGGTGGCGAAACAAAATCAACATGCCCGTTCCCATCAGTAGGCCACCAAATACGGCGGTAAACAGCGGGTGCAGAGCGTCAAACTTCACTAACTGAGGCACTATATTGCTGAGTAGGGCCATCAACCCCACTGCAGCAAATGTTTTAGCGGTAAAGCGTTTGCCCATGCGCTTGTACGCTAGCCCATAAAACGGAAGGTTAATTACAAAAAACACTGCACCAAAGTTCCAGCCTGTAGCGTAGTGAATTAAAAAAGCCACCCCAGCGGTTCCCCCGGTAAGCAAACCAGAAAATCCAAACATCACCACCCCCAGCGACACAAACAGCGTGCCAGTAAACAGGGCTTGCACATCTTCGTAAGGGCGGTGGCGCAGGGTGGTTGCTTCAGATTCCATGCCAGGATTGTTACAGCATCTACATTAACTACAGCACATTGATAATCGCCAGCCATGACAAACACCTTTGCACCGTCCACCATTGCCGCGCTTACCGAGCTTTTGCCCACGTTGCAGACGCAGGGTTATGCCATCGTGTCAGCATCCAGCGTATGCCAATGGGCGCAAATTGACTTGGCTACCCTGAACGGTTGGCAGCATCTGTGGGGCGATTTACCTGCCGATGCCTACTTACGCGATGGAGGGCGCTACCGGCGCAGGCGGCATGCGTGTTTTGTGGTTGATGCCACGACAGTGACTCAAATGCCTCACCGCCCACACTGGCAACCCGTGGAATACAACGCTTTGCACGGTGGTATGGCACGGCATTTTGAGGCCATGCAAAGCGCCATGGTGGATACGCCCACCTGGGCGTCGCTGCTGAAGTGGCTGGGTGCTGTGTGTTCAGACCTTAAAGGCACTCAACCGTGGTTTGTGGAAGCGCATCAATTTCGGATTGACACCACCGACGGTATTGGCCGTCCCACGCCCGAGGGCGCGCACCGTGATGGGGTGGACTTGGTAGCCGTGTTCATGGTGGGCCGACACCACGTCAAAGGCGGCGAAACCCGTGTGTTTGAAGCCGACGGACCCAATGGCCAGCGATTTACGTTGAACGAGCCATGGTCGCTTTTGTTGCTGGACGATGCCCGGGTGATTCACGAATCCACACCCATTCAGCCTCTGGGTGAGGGTGGGTTTCGCGATACCTTGGTCATTACGCTGCGCGCCAACGACTTTCAAGCCGAAGGCGCACCCAAACCAGCTTAGCGGTCGCGCTCAAAAATGGCGGCAATACCTTGGCCGCCACCAATGCACATGGTCACCAGCGCGTAGCGGCCGTTGATGCGTTCCAGTTCGTACAAAGCCTTCACGGTGATCAACGCGCCGGTTGCGCCAATAGGGTGGCCCAAAGAAATGCCGGAACCATTGGGGTTGACCTTGGCGGGGTCCAGCCCCAGTTCTTTGCTCACGGCGCAGGCTTGCGCGGCAAAGGCTTCGTTGGCTTCGATCACATCCATGTCGTTGGTCGTCAGATTGGCTTTTTGCAATGCCAAGCGAGATGCAGATACGGGGCCCATGCCCATGATTTTGGGGTCCAGGCCGGTGTGGGCGTAAGCCACCAGACGCGCCAGGGGTTTCAGGCCACGGGCTTGGGCCACGCTTTTTTCCATCAGCACCACGGCTGCGGCAGCATCGTTGATGCCGGAGGCGTTGCCTGCGGTCACGGTGCCGTTTTCTTTGATAAACACGGGCTTGAGCTTTGCCATGTCCGCTGTGACGCAATTAGGACGGAAATGCTCGTCGGTCTCATAGGCCACATCGCCCTTTTTGCTTTTGAGCATGACGGGCAAAATCTGGCTTTTGAAGTAGCCCGCTTCAGTAGCGCGCTGGGCGCGGTTGTGGCTCTCCACCGCCGTGGCGTCCTGCATTTCACGGGTGATGCCGTATTGGGCGGCCACGTTTTCCGCAGTCACGCCCATGTGGATGGTGTGGAAGGGGTCGTGCAACGCGCCCACCACCATATCGACCATCTTGGTGTCACCCATGCGGGCGCCCCAGCGACTGGTCAGTGACGCATAGGGGCCACGGCTCATGTTTTCGGCACCACCGCCAATGGCGATGTCGGCGTCACCCAGCATGATGGCCTGGCTGGCGCTCACGATGGCTTGCAAACCAGAGCCGCACAGGCGGTTCACGTTGAAGGCCGGTGTGCCTTCGCCGCAGCCGCCGTTGATGGCAGCCACGCGGGAGAGGTACATGTCTTTGGGTTCGGTGTTGACCACATGGCCGAACACCACATGGCCTACGTCTTTGCCGTCCACGCTGGCGCGCTTCAAAGACTCGCGCACGACTTGGGCTGCCAGCTCGGTGGGGGGGATGTCTTTCAGGCTGCCACCAAAGGTACCAATGGCGGTGCGCACTGCGCTGACGACGACGACTTCACGGGACATGGAAAACTCCTCAGTTGGTATAAAAATAATTGGGGTGCAAAAAGCGTTAGGTAGTTTGCGCGCCCAAAGCTGCACAGGCCTTACGCCATTAAATCTCTGCGCCTTCCACCAAAAACCGCACCCGGCGCACCCCATTCCACTCGTCGGCATCTAGCCGGAACGCCAGCGTCACTTTGGGCGGCAGTTGCTCGGTGTGCCCGAACCAGATGCCATCCACCGGGTTGCCTTGGTGCTTGAGTTTGAGTTGCAGGTGTTTTTCGCCCACCAAGCGCTGCGACACCACTTCTACCTCTTCGCTGAAGGTGGGGGCGGCAAAGCCTTGGCCCCATACCTCTTTGTGCAGGGTGTCGACCAAGTCAACCCGCATGTATTGGGCATCCAGCGGCCCATCGGTTTCCAGACGGCGGGTAAGGGTGGCTGCGTCTAGCCACTCTTGGGCGACCTCGTTGAGGCCTTGCTCAAACGTATCGAAGTTTTCTTCGGCTACTGTGCAACCCGCTGCCATGGCGTGGCCGCCAAAGCGCAGCAGCACGCCGGGGTAGCGCTTGGCCACCAGGTCCAGCGCATCCCGCAGGTGAAAGCCGGGAATGGAGCGGCCTGAGCCCTTGAGTTCATGCTCCTTGCCCGGTGCGGCGCTGGCGGCAAACACAAAGGTGGGGCGGTGCAGCTTGTCCTTGATGCGCGACGCCACGATGCCCACCACGCCTTCGTGAAAGTCAGGGTCAAACACGCAAATGGCGGGGGGCGGCTCATCGCCTTCATCAAACAGTGAATCCACAATGTCCATGGCCTGGTCGCGCATGTCGCCCTCAATCACGCGGCGCTCGCGGTTGATGCCGTCCAGCATTTTGGCCAGCTCGTCAGCACGGCCCGGGTCGTCGGTCAGCAGGCATTCAATGCCTAGCGTCATATCGCTCAGGCGGCCTGCGGCGTTGATGCGTGGGCCTAGTGCAAAGCCAAAATCGAAGGTGGTGGCAGTGCTGGCGTTGCGCCCGCTTGCTACAAAAAGGCTAGCTAGTCCCGCAGGCTGCACAAGGGCGCGCACCCGTTTTAACCCTTGGGCGACCAAGCGGCGGTTGTTGGAGTCGAGCTTGACCACGTCGGCTACGGTGCCCAGCGCGACCAGGGGCAAAAGCGTATCCAGCTTGGGCTGGTTGGTCGCTGTGAAGATGCCCCGGGTGCGCAGTTCCGAGCGCAGTGCCAGCAGCACATAAAACATCACCCCCACACCCGCAATGGATTTGCTGGCAAAGGTGCAGCCCGGCTGATTCGGGTTGACGATCACATCGGCATCTGGCAACACATTGGCAGGCAAATGGTGGTCGGTGACCAGCACTTGCAGCCCCAGGCGCTTGGCCTGCAGCACGCCTTCGATGCTGGCAATCCCGTTGTCCACAGTGATTAGCACATCAGCACCCTGGTCTTTCACGCGCTGGGAGATGGGGGCCGTTAAGCCATAACCATCCACCACGCGGTCTGGCACCAGGTAGTCCACATGCTTGGCACCCAGCAGGCGCAGTCCACGCACGGCCACGGCGCAGGCGGTGGCACCGTCACAGTCGTAGTCGGCCACGATGCACAGGCGTTTGTCTTGCGCGATGGCATCGGCCAGCAGCACCGCGGCGTGGTCTATGCCCAGCATGCCGCTGGGCGGCAGCAGTTTGGCCAGCGCGTCGTCCAGTTCGGAGGTAGAGGTAACACCGCGCGCAGCATACAGGCGGGCCAGCAGTGGGTGAATGCCAGACTGCTCTAGCGCCCAAACGGCGCGCGGTGGAATATCGCGGGGGGTGATTTTCATAACGGGGCGAGAAGTTGGGTCAAAAGCTGGGCCGGTGTAGGTGCGGTTAACTGGCGTTGCAGCTTGTGCCACCAAGGGCTACGGAGTTGGCTGAAGGTGTGCGCCTGGTTTTCTCCGCACAGCGTGAGTTGGATGGCTGGTTGGTCGTACAGCGGAGCTAATAGGGTGGTGTCCAGGGTTTGCCATGCAGCCAACCAGCCAGCGGCGTGGTCCTCCAGCGCGGCGGTGCGCAGGTCGTGGTGCACGGAACATTCGCTTTTTTCAGCGATTGGGGCGGCAGCGGATGGCAATTCGCCCGTGCCACTGATCCAAAACGAATTGATGGTGGGCAAGCCCTTGGCCGCGCGCGCATCGTTGATGGGGTGGGTGTAGAGCAGCATTTGCATCTCATTCTGCAAGCGGCGCAGGGCTTGGGCTTGCGGCTGGCGTGGCATCCAGCGGTCAACCCGTGCCCCGCGTGCGCGCTCCAGCGATGCGGTGGGCAGCTGCTTGAACACCGACCCGCTGGCCAGCCAGGTGCCGGGCGCAGCGGCATCCACTGGCTGCAGCGCAATGCCGTCTTCGGCAAAGTAGGCTTGCATGGCCCGCTGCAAGGTAGTGGATTCGTCAGCGGTGAGCGCCAAATCGTGCGGGTCCAGCATGGCCACATGGTCGGCATTCACCCGCCATTGGCAAGGGGTAATCCAGGCCCAACCGTCGGTTGGTGGGGTTACCAGCGCTTGTGTTTTGGCTTGCTGCGCCGCCCAGGGCACCAGCCCATCGGCGGCATCGTTGGTGGATGGCAGGAGGCCCAGCGTTTGCGCCTGAGTACGCTCGTACAGCGGAGTCAGCTGCTGCGCGCTGCCAGTGGCGTGGGCGGTGGGGGCAAGTCGTTTGAGTAGGCGCGCCAGATGGGGCAGCTGGAGCTTGGCGATGGCCTCTTGGCATTGGGGGCCAGCAGGCGCGGCGTGGGCGATAACAAAGTGCATGCCCGGATTGTCCTGCATGCACCAACGATGGCTCAGCGCACCTGCATGCAGGGTGCCACAATCAGGGAAATACCCAACTGTGGACCCGATGCGACTTCCGTACGAACTGCAAATTGGCTGGCGCTACACCCGCGCTGGCCGCGCGACCCGGCGCAATGGCTTTATTTCGTTTATCTCTGGCGTGTCCATGCTGGGCATTGCCTTGGGCGTGGCCGCGCTGATCATTGTGCTGAGCGTGATGAACGGCTTTCAAAAAGAGGTGCGTGACCGCATGCTGGGGGTGGTGTCGCACATTGAGGTCTACGCCCAAGGCGGACAGGCTCTGCCCGATGTGGCGCTCACCCTCCAGCAAACCAAAGCCAATCCGCGGGTGATCGGTGCTGCACCTTTTATAGCAGCCCAGGCACTGTTGGCGCGTGGCGAGGACATGAAAGGCGTAATGGTGCGGGGTATAGACCCGGCTATTGAACATGAAGTCACCGACCTAGCCGCCGGTGCCCAATCGGTGGTGTTGGCCCAGCTCACCCCCGGTGGTTTTGGTGTGGTGTTGGGTTCTGAATTGTCCAGGTCGTTGGGTGTGCGTGCTGGCGATAAAGTGACTTTGGTAGCCCCCAGCGGTCAAGTTACCCCGGCAGGTGTGGTGCCGCGTTTGAAGCAAATGACGGTGGTGGGCACCTTTGACTCCGGCCACTTTGAATACGACTCGGCCATGGCCTTCACCCATTGGGAAGACGCTGCCAAGGTGTTTCGGCTGGAAGGCCCCACCGGGGTGCGCCTGAAATTGCGCGATTTGCACAAAGCCAGGGAGGTGGCCGACGAACTGAGCCGTGCTTTGAGCGGCGAACTTTACATTCGCGACTGGACCCGCCAAAACCGCACCTGGTTTGCGGCGGTGCAGGTGGAAAAACGCATGATGTTCATCATCCTGACGCTGATCGTGGCCGTAGCGGCGTTCAATCTGGTCAGCACCCTGGTGATGACGGTGACCGACAAGCGCGCCGACATTGCCATTTTGCGCACGCTGGGGGCCAGCCCGGCCAGCATCATGGGCATTTTTGTAGTGCAGGGCGCCATGGTGGGTGTGATTGGCACAGTGGCCGGCCTGCTGCTGGGCTTAAGCGTGGCGTTCAATATTGACGTGATCGTACCCGCCATTGAGCACGCGCTAGGCGCCAGCTTTTTGCCCAAAGACATTTACCTGATCAGCCGTATGCCCAGTGACCCACAACAGTCTGACATCCTCCCCATCGCCGTGATTGCGCTGGTGATGGCGTTTGTCGCCACTCTGTACCCCAGCTGGCGCGCCAGCCAGGTGAACCCAGCGGAGGCGCTGCGGTATGAGTGAAAATATCGCTCCCACGCTCCACCGCCTAAGCGGGTCGCTGCCCCCCGAGGGGGCGCTGCTGCAGTGTGTGGGCCTGACCAAGCGTTTTTCTGAGGGCCGTTTGGATGTCACCGTGCTGCATGGTGTTGATCTGCAAGTGCACAAGGGCGAAACGCTGGCCATCGTGGGCGCATCAGGCTCTGGCAAAAGCACGCTGTTGCATTTGCTGGGCGGGCTGGACGCGCCCACCAGCGGTGCGGTCACATTGTGTGGTCACGCGCTCGCGGGTTTAAGTTCCGCCCAGCAGGGTCGATTGCGCAACCAGCACTTGGGTTTTGTATACCAGTTTCACCATTTGCTGCCAGAGTTCAGCGCTTTGGATAATGTGGCCATGCCATTGACAATTAGGCGTCTAGCGCCTGCCGAAGCTACATTGGCCGCTACAAAAATACTAGCGAAAGTAGGTTTGCAAGACCGCTTGCACCACCGTCCGGCTGAGCTGTCCGGTGGCGAGCGCCAGCGCGTGGCTATTGCCCGAGCGCTGGTCACCAACCCCGACTGTGTGCTGGCTGATGAACCCACTGGCAATCTGGACCGCAGCACTGCCGATGGTGTGTTTGACCTGATGCTGGACTTGGCCCGCAGCCAAGGCACCGCATTTGTGTTGGTCACCCATGACGAAACGCTTGCCCGGCGTTGCGACAGGGTGCTGCGCTTGGTTGGCGGACGCTTGGGCGGCCATTTGGCCTGATGTCAACCAAAGTGCCAACCCAGCGCGTTAAGGGTTGGGGCCAGCGCTGCACCCAGCGCTGCGCCTGTCACTTTTGAGGCGACATGACATGAAAAAATTCATTCTTTTGGCTGGCACCTTGGCCGCTTGTGTTGGTGCTTATGCGCAAGAGGTGGGGCGTGTGCTCTCATCCATACCCGTGGTGCAGCAAGTCGGTGTGCCGCGCCAGGTGTGTACCACCGAGCAGGTGGAATACCAGCAGCCCAAGTCAGGCGCGGGTGCCGTTTTGGGTGCTCTGGCAGGTGGTGCGCTGGGCAATGCTGCGGGTGGGCGCGGCGCAGGGCAGGCTGCAGCCACCATCATTGGTGCTATCGGAGGCTCCATGGTTGGCGACCGCATTGAAGGCTCAGGCCCT
>JBEANP010000123.1:0-8129 GCA_041165385.1 Pseudomonadota bacterium
AAATTCTATTGCACCGCACCATTCTGACATCGGACTTGCATACCGATTGTTTTTCACCAGGTCAATTTAGCTCATTTCTATAGTAGTGTGTGTCAGTCAGGTACAACCCACGGCGCATTTCCATGGGAATGTCGTTGTACGTGTAGGCGATGCGTTCCACACTGAGCAGTGGCGTTTGTGCAGTTATTTTGAGTAGTGCGCATTGGTCTGCATCGGGTAGGATAGCGCGAATTTTTTCTTGGGCTCGCACCATGCGGACACCAAATTCTGTTTCAAACAACGCGTACATGGGGCCGTCGTAGTCGCGCAAGCGGTCAGCAGTCAAGCCCTTGAAAGGTGTGCCTGGAAGCCACAAGTCTTCCAAAATTGTTGGAATAGATGCAAACGACAGCACGCGGCGCACCTGTAAAACGGCGTCACCTTGGCGAATACCCAGTGACTTAGCGATGTCGGCAGTGGCGCGTGTGCGCTTGCAGTCGATGATCTGGCGCTGCGCAGGGCCTTCGCTGTTGGTGTCGCCCGAGTCCGGAAACAAGCGCAAAAAACGGTATTGCACATGGTGCTCTGCATGGGTGGCCACAAAAGTGCCCTTCCCCTGCCTGCGAACCAACAGGTTTTCGGCGGCCAATTCATCAATCGCCTTGCGCACGGTGCCTTGGCTTACTTTGAAGCGTCCGGCAAGTTCTATTTCACTTGGAATGGCGGCACTTGGCTTCCATTCGCCCGACTGTAAGCTTTGCAATATCAGCACTTTAATTTGCTGGTACAGCGGACTGAAGGCGGGCGTGTTGCCTATGGCGCCGCCACCCACTGCGTCAGCGCCGCTCCAGGCGGCGCTGTCACTAGAAGAGGGGGGAGTTGAGGACATGGGCACCTTTAAAAGTCAGCTTCAAGTCAGGCTAAATAATTAGCGTAATCATATCTTATATAAGACATAAGACAAGTTGACGGCCATGCAAATTCAAGGGTAAACTCTTACGCATTCTGCAGGGCTCAACCGTTTTGCGTGGGTTCCTGGACAGCCGCCGTTTTCACAACCTTCCTGGAGTTATTACCATGAGCAAAAAGCCTGTCCGCGTAGCCGTTACTGGTGCAGCGGGTCAAATTGGATATGCCATTTTGTTTCGCATCGCCTCTGGCGAAATGTTGGGCAAAGACCAGCCCATCGTGCTGAGTTTGTTGGAAGTTCCTTTTGAGAAGGCCCAGCAAGCATTGCAAGGTGTGATCATGGAATTGCAAGACTGCGCATTTCCTCTGTTGGTGGGTATTGAAGCGCACAGCGACCCTATGACTGCATTCAAAGACGTGGACTACGCTTTGTTGATCGGCTCTCGCCCCCGTGGCCCAGGCATGGAGCGCGCAGAGTTGCTCGCTGTCAATGCAGAAATCTTCACCGCCCAAGGCAAAGCACTCAATGCAGTGGCAAGCCGTGATGTGCGCGTTTTGGTCGTGGGCAATCCCGCCAACACCAATGCCTACATCGCTATGAAGAGCGCACCTGATCTGCCGCGCAAAAACTTCACCGCCATGCTGCGTTTGGACCACAACCGTGCTTTGAGCCAATTGGCCGATAAGACAGGCAAAGCCGTGGCTGACATCGAAAAAATGGCCGTGTGGGGCAACCACTCTCCCACCATGTACGCTGACTACCGCTTTGCGACCGTGAACGGCCAAAGCGTAAAAGACATGATTAACGACCATGACTGGAATGCCAACACCTTCCTGCCCACCGTGGGCAAACGTGGTGCTGCCATCATTGCCGCACGTGGTGTGTCGTCTGCAGCTTCTGCTGCCAATGCAGCCATCGACCACATGCGCGACTGGGCTTTGGGCACCAACGGCAAATGGGTCACCATGGGCATTCCATCCGACGGCCAATACGGCATTCCCAAAGACACCATGTTCGGCTTCGCCGTGACCTGCGAAGGTGGCGAATACAAACTCGTTGAAGGCTTGCCAGTCGATGCATTCAGCCAAGAATGCATCAACAAAACGCTGAAAGAGTTGCAAGACGAGCAAGCCGGCGTCGCCCACCTGCTGTAAATAGAGCGAACCGTGCGCAGCGCTGGGCCGCCCCAAGCAAGCACAACCCCCGTGGGGGGCAGCGCTGCACATCTAATGGCGAGCGTTGGGGGGCGCCTTCATCCTAGATCCGTTTTATTGGGTGCCCAAGGCGCTGCCGGCCTGCTGCCGGTGTGTGACCATTACAGTGGCGTTGAGGCGCGGATGGTGAAGAGCCTGCAATTGCAGGCGGAGATGATGCAAGAGTTTGGGGCCTGCGTTTTTGATGTGACCCTGGACTGTGAAGACGGCGCCCCGGTGGGTGGCGAGGTTGACCAGGCAAATATGGTCGCAGCCCTTGCCCAGTCTGCGCAAGCAGCTACAAATTCTGTAGCAAATTCTCCTTCCCGTCGTATCGGTGTGCGCTTGCACACCGTGGACCATGCCGCGTTTGCCTCAGATGTAGAAATCATCGTGGGTAGTGCTGCCAGCGCACTGAGCTACATCATGATTCCCAAGGTGGAGTCGGCGGCAGACATAGACCTTGCCATATCCGCCATCGATGCAGCTTGCAAAAAGGCGGGCCGTGTGAGCGCTATGCCCTTGCATGTGTTGATTGAGTCGCCCGCAGCCGTGCACCAAGCGTTTGCCATTGCGGCGCACCCTCGGGTGCAATCGCTCAGTTTTGGCTTGATGGACTTTGTGTCGTCCCATGCGGGTGCAATTCCCTCGTCAGCAATGGCGGTGCGGGGTGTCAACGACGGCCTGATGCTTGATCAGTTTCACCATCCCCTGGTAGTGCGTGCCAAAGCGGAGATCGCCAGCGCCTGCCATTCCTATGGCAAAGTGCCTTCTCACTGCGTGGTTACCGAATTTCGGGATGCACACCTGCTGGGGCAAGCCGCCACAATGGCTGCAAATGCCCTGGGGTTCACACGCATGTGGAGCATTCACCCTGACCAAATCCGACCCATTTTGAAGGCCTTCTCGCCCTCAATGGAGGAGGTGGAGTTGGCGGCCCATATCGTTGTTGCTGCGCAGGTGCAAGATTGGGCACCGATTTCTGTCGATGGCAAATTGCATGACCGCGCAAGCTACCGTTATTTTTGGCAAGTGTTGGAGCGAGCGCACCAGACTGGCTGCGCCATGCCAGCGTCTGCACAAGCGTTTTTTATTCCCTCAGTGCAGCAGTTGCAAGGCCATTTTGGCATGCAAACTGCTATAAATTAGATAGCTGGTTACGCCCATCCCACGAGGGCTAGCCCCCATTTTTGTTACCAAAAGGAGTCAGTACCATGTTGCAAACCTACCGAGACCATGTAGCCGAACGTGCTGCGCAAGGCATCCCCCCATTGCCTTTGTCTGCCAAGCAAACGGCCGAGTTGATTGAGCTGCTGAAGAATCCACCGCAAGGCGAAGAAGCCACGTTGGTAGACCTGATTACCCACCGCGTGCCCGCTGGCGTGGATGACGCTGCCAAGGTCAAGGCCAGCTACTTGGCCGCAGTGGCCCACGGTACCGAGGCGTGCGCCTTGATTTCCCGTGCTCGCGCTACTGAATTGTTGGGCACCATGCTGGGTGGCTACAACATCAGCCCCATGGTCGATTTGCTGGACGACGCGGCCGTAGCCGCTGAAGCCGCTGAAGGCTTGAAGAAAACTCTGTTGATGTTTGACCAGTTCCACGATGTTAAGGAAAAGGCCGACAAAGGTAATACGTTTGCCAAAGCCGTGCTGCAAAGCTGGGCCGATGCTGAATGGTTCACCAGCCGTCCCGAAGTGCCAAAGAGCATCAGCGTCACCATCCTCAAGGTGACCGGCGAGACCAATACCGACGACCTGTCTCCCGCGCCTGATGCCTGGAGCCGCCCCGACATTCCGCTGCACGCTTTGGCCATGCTGAAGAACAAGCGCGACGGCATCACCCCCGAGGAAGACGGCAAGCGCGGCCCGGTCAAGTTCATTGAAGACCTGCGTGCCCGAGGCAACTTGGTGGCCTATGCTGGCGACGTGGTGGGCACTGGTTCCAGCCGCAAGTCCGCTACTAACAGCGTGCTCTGGTTCACCGGTGAAGACATTCCTTTTGTGCCCAACAAGCGTTTTGGTGGCGTGTGCCTGGGCAACAAAATTGCGCCTATTTTTTACAACACCATGGAAGATGCCGGTGCATTGCCTATCGAGCTGGATGTGAGCCAAATGAATATGGGCGACGTGGTAGAGCTGCGTCCCTATGACGGCAAGGCGTTCAAAGACGGCAAAGAAATTGCGTCGTTCCAAGTCAAGAGCGAAGTTTTGTTTGACGAAGTGCGCGCCGGTGGCCGTATTCCCTTGATCGTGGGCCGTGGCTTGACTGCCAAAGCGCGTGAGGCCTTGGGTCTTACGACATCCACGTTGTTCCGCTTGCCGCAAAACCCCGTCGATACCAAGAGGGGTTTCAGCCTGGCGCAGAAGATGGTTGGCCGTGCTTGCGGTTTGCCAGAAGGCCATGGCGTGCGCCCCGGTACGTACTGCGAACCCAAGATGACATCCGTTGGTTCGCAAGACACTACCGGCCCCATGACCCGCGACGAGTTGAAGGACTTGGCTTGCCTGGGCTTTAGCGCCGACTTGGTGATGCAATCTTTTTGCCACACAGCCGCTTACCCCAAGCCCGTGGACGTGAAGATGCACCACGAGTTGCCAGAGTTCATCAGCACCCGTGGCGGCATCTCGCTGCGTCCCGGCGACGGTGTCATTCACAGCTGGTTGAACCGTTTGCTGTTGCCTGACACCGTGGGCACTGGTGGCGACAGCCACACCCGTTTCCCTATTGGTATCAGCTTCCCCGCAGGTTCCGGTTTGGTGGCGTTTGCTGCCGCCACTGGTGTGATGCCTCTGGACATGCCCGAGTCGGTGTTGGTGCGTTTCAAAGGCAAGATGCAAAACGGCATCACCTTGCGTGACTTGGTGAACGCCATCCCGCTGTACGCTATCAAGGCCGGTTTGCTGACGGTGGACAAAAAGGGCAAGAAGAACATTTTCTCTGGCCGTATTCTGGAAATTGAAGGTTTGCCAGACTTGAAAGTTGAGCAAGCATTCGAGCTGTCCGATGCGTCTGCAGAACGCTCCGCGGCAGGTTGCTCTGTTCATTTGAACAAAGAGCCGATCATGGAGTACATCAACAGCAACATCACCATGATGAAGTGGATGATTGCCAATGGTTACTCGGATGCCCGCACACTGGCACGCCGTATTGCAGCCCAGGAAGCTTGGCTCAAAGACCCTCAGTTGCTCAAGGGCGATGCCGATGCTGATTACGCTGCCGTCATCGAAATTGACCTGGCCGACATCCATGAGCCTATCTTGGCTTGCCCCAACGATCCAGACGATGTCAAAACATTGGCTGAAGTGGCCGGCACCAAGATTGACGAAGTTTTCATCGGTTCCTGCATGACCAACATTGGTCACTTCCGTGCAGCGTCCAAGTTGATGGAAGGCAAGCGCGATATTCCCGTGAAGCTGTGGGTGGCCCCGCCGACCAAGATGGATGCTAAGCAACTCAGCGACGAAGGCCATTACGGCATTCTGGGCGGTGCAGGTGCCCGTATGGAAAT
Source organism: Pseudomonadota bacterium (assembly GCA_041165385.1). Lineage (GTDB taxonomy): Bacteria > Pseudomonadota > Gammaproteobacteria > Burkholderiales > Burkholderiaceae_C > Allorhodoferax. The sequence goes on from JBEANP010000123.1 coordinate 5,594, forward strand.
GCCAGGCTGCAGCTTGTGCATGGGCAATCAGGCGCAGGTGAAAGAGGGCGCTACCGTGTTCTCTACCAGCACCCGGAACTTCCCCAACCGCCTGGGCAAGAACAGCTTTGTGTACCTGGGTTCTGCAGAGTTGGCAGCGATTTGCTCCAAACTGGGGCGCATTCCCACCAAGGAAGAGTATTTGGCCGATATGAGCGTTCTGACTGCCGCCAGCGACAAGGTCTACCAGTACCTGAACTTTGACAAGATCAGTGACTACACCGAATCTGCTGCAACGGTGAAAGACGGCATCGCAGCTTAATACGTCCGCGACGTTCTCAAAAAGGGGCCCTGCAGCGCTTGCTGCAGGGCCCCTTTTTACTAGGCTTGGATAATGCGGTGTATGAACCTACTCCAGTCTATTCCACTGTCGGTGCAAACCATCTTGTTGTTGGTCGCAAGCAATGTCTTCATGACGTTCGCTTGGTACGGCCATTTGCGAAATATGGCCACTGCGCCGTGGTACACCGCAGCTTTGGTGAGTTGGGGCATTGCCTTGTTCGAGTACGTGTTGCAAGTGCCCGCCAATCGCATTGGATTTCAGCAAGCGGGCTTCACCTTAGCTCAGCTCAAGATCATGCAAGAGGTCATAACCCTGACCTTGTTCGTGCCGTTTGCTGTTGTGTACCTCGACCAGCCTTTCAAGATGGATTTTGTTTGGGCTGGGCTTTGCATGGTCGGCGCGGTATATTTTATTTTTCGTGCCGCTTAAAGTGCTTTGTTTCTATTGAGTTACAGACGGTTAAACTTCTTTAGTCATAAATTGATCATATTTTTGACATAAAAATCAATAGGAGTTACTGATGCTGTTTGGAAAGCTGTTGCCCCGTGAAGGCAATTTTTTTGAAATGTTCAACCAGCATGCGGACCGCATTGTGGAGGCCGCACAAGCCTTCTCCAAATTGGTAGCCAATTACGGCGATCTGGAGTTGCGTGCCAAGTACAACCAAGAAGTGGATGATGCAGAGCGGGCAGCCGACCGCGTGACGCATGATGTCAACAAGGCTATCCACATTACCTTCATCACACCCATTGATCGTGAGCAAATTCACTCACTCATCAACACCATGGATGACGTGGCGGATTTGATCCAGGATTCGGCAGAGACGATGGCTTTATATGACGTGCATCATATGACCGAAGAAATCGTGCGCTTGACCGATCTGAGCGTCAAGTGCTGCGAGCGTTTGCGCGATGCCGTGAAGTTGTTGGACCACATTGCCGACCAGCAAACGGCTGAAGCTGCGCTCAAAACTTGTGAAGAAATCGATCGTTTGGAGTCCGATGCCGACCGCGTGATGCGCACAGCTATGAGCAAGCTGTTTCGTGAGGAACCCGATGTTCGCGAGTTGATTAAGCTGAAAGCGATCTATGAATTGCTGGAGACCATTACCGACAAATGTGAAGACGTAGCCAATGTGATCGAGGGCATCATCCTCGAAAACTCCTAAGCTGGGCTCTCCTATGGAAAACGTGCAATCAGCCCTATGGGTGGTAATTTTGTTGGTGGCATTGGCGTTGATGTTTGACTTCATGAATGGTTTTCATGATGCTGCCAACTCCATTGCAACAGTGGTCTCTACCGGGGTTCTCAAGCCCGGGCAGGCAGTTTTATTCGCCGCTTTTTTCAACATAATTGCTATCTTCATCTTTCACTTGAGCGTAGCTGCCACTGTCGGAAAGGGGATTGTCCAACCTGGTGTGGTAGACGTGCATGTGGTGTTTGGTGCTCTTATTGGTGCAATCACTTGGAACGTCATTACCTGGATTTACGGCATTCCCAGCAGTTCGTCGCACGCATTGATTGGCGGAATTGTGGGAGCCGTGATTGCCAAGTCGGGTGTCGGGGCATTGGTGTCAGCAGGAATTTTGAAAACGGTAGCCTTTATTTTTGTGTCGCCGTTATTGGGCTTCACACTGGGTTCCGTCATGATGGTCATGGTGGCGTGGGTGTTTCGGCGGGCACGGCCATCACGCATTGATAAATGGTTTCGCCGTTTGCAATTGGTGTCTGCGGGCGCCTACAGTTTGGGCCATGGCGGCAACGATGCGCAAAAGACCATCGGCATTATTTGGATGATGTTGATTGCCACCGGCTATGTGTCGGCATCTGACACTGCACCACCGACTTGGACTATTGTTTCTTGTTACCTAGCCATTGGGGCTGGAACGATGTTTGGTGGTTGGCGTATCGTCAAAACGATGGGCCAACGCATTACCAAACTGAAGCCAGTGGGTGGGTTTTGTGCAGAAACCGGTGGAGCATTGACGTTGTTCCTGGCTACAGCCATGGGTGTTCCTGTTTCGACGACCCATACCATCACAGGGGCCATTGTTGGTGTCGGATCAACCCAACGCGCAAGTGCTGTGCGCTGGGGTGTGGCTGGCAATATTGTCTGGGCTTGGGTGCTGACGATTCCAGCAAGTGCATTTGTTGCTGCGATTGCCTACTGGGTTAGCCTGCAAATTTTCTAATCGCGCTGACCGTTGCTTTGGC
>JBEANP010000124.1:0-8008 GCA_041165385.1 Pseudomonadota bacterium
ATCGGGCTCAACAGATTTTTTTGATTCTCGTGTCCGCGCACCGCACAGCAGTGTCAATTTTGTAACTGCCCACGATGGATTCACCTTGACTGACTTGGTGAGCTACTGCGAACGCCGCAATTGGGAAAACGGTGAAGAAAATCGCGATGGACATGGGCACAACCTCAGTGTGAATTTCGGCGTTGAAGGCGAATCTTCCAACGAATTCATTAGTGAGTTTCGAATGCGCAGCAAGCGACTCTTGTTAGCGAATATCGTATTGTCACTTGGTACGCCTATGCTGCTCGGTGGAGATGAAATAGGGCATTCACAACTGGGTAATAACAATGCCTATTGCCAAGATAACGCTATCACATGGCTGAACTGGGGCGCTGTGGACGAGGCCTTCTTGCAGTACACAAAGCAACTAATTTCGCTCCGAAAACAACTCACTGCTTTGTCGAGCTGTTTCTGGTGGAAAGCTACTCCAAATGGTTCAGGCACAGTGGCTCAATGGTTCAATCCAAACGGCAGTGCAATTGCGCCATCCGATTGGCACGATGCAAGTGCGCGTGCGTTTATGCTTACCGTGGAGGAGGGTTCGCTATGCATGTTGCTTTTCAATGGCAATAACCATTCGGCGGAATTTACATTGCCTGCCGGCACTTGGATGCGTCGCTTGGATACATTTACTGGTAACTTTGCACCTGAAACTTGCGTTCGCACGGCAATCCTCAATCCAAGTAGTTTGTGTGTGTTTGAAGCCATCAACTCGTTAGACGTTAATATTTCGCAAAGCTGAGGAATACCTGCGCATGTCGCTCATAACTATCCCAACCCAACCATTCGAAGGTCAAAAACCCGGCACATCGGGTCTTCGCAAAAAAGTTAAAGTGTTTCAACAAGCTTTGTATTTGGAAAATTTTGTACAGGCATTGTTCGACACCTTGCCTCAGGCTGATGGACTTACTTTGGTTTTAGGCGGGGACGGCAGATACCACAACCGGACTGCGGTTCAGACAATTTTGCGAATGGCCAGTGCCAAAGGGTACGCGCGGGTGCTGGTGGGACAGGGTGGTATTTTGTCAACCCCTGCGGTAAGCGCGGTTATTCGGTGTTACGGCGCGAGTGGCGGAATTGTTTTGTCCGCCAGCCACAATCCTGGTGGCCCAGACGGTGATTTCGGAATCAAGTACAACATTGGCAACGGTGGTCCTGCGCCTGAACAACTGACTAACTCCGTTTTCTCTAAATCAGCGTCGATTTACACAATTCACACCAGCGATACAGCAGATGTTCCCTTGGATGTGCTTGGCACATATGCTTTGGGGTCAATGGTCGTGGAGGTGATAGATCCAGTTGCAGACTACGCGCAGCTCATGCGTGGTTTATTCGACTTTGATGCAATTCGTCGACTATTTCAGGGTGGATTTCGACTTCGATTTGACGCAATGAGCGCCGTGTGTGGACCGTATGCCAAAGCCATTTTGGAAGGGGAACTAGGTGCCCCTATGGGTACGGTGGTAAACGCAGTACCGCTAGAAGATTTTGGTGGGCTGCACCCGGATCCGAATCCTGTAAACGCACAAGACCTTATTGCACATATGTTTGCCGCGGACGCGCCGGATATGGGGGCTGCATCAGACGGAGATGCCGACCGAAATATGGTGGTGGGGCGCGGTTTTTTGGTGTCTCCATCCGACAGTCTGGCGGTCATGGCAATGTTCGCTAAGAAAGTGCGAGGATATCAGTCAGGCCTTGCTGGTGTCGCACGTTCCATGCCCACATCTACCGCTGTGGATCGGGTTGCTCAAAGTTTAAACATCCCTTGTTTTGAAACACCTACGGGGTGGAAGTTTTTTGGCACTTTGCTGGATGCGGGTCATGTGACTCTTTGCGGTGAAGAGAGTTATGGCACGGGGTCCAACCATATCCGTGAAAAAGATGGTCTTTGGGCCGTTTTGTATTGGTTGAATTTGCTGGCTGTCACTGGTGAGTCGGTGGAGTCATTGGTGCGTGGGCTCTGGATGAAGCACGGACGATGCGTCTATTCCCGGCATGACTATGAAAACATTCCGATCGATAGTGCCGAGGATATGATGGTCAAGCTGCGTGCGATGTTGCCAACTTTGGCGGGTACAACGGTTAATCAATTGTCTATCGCACTTGCAGATGACTTCGCTTACACAGATCCTGTAGACGGTAGTGTTAGCAGTAAACAGGGTATTCGTATTATTCTCAAAGATGGGTCGCGCGTCGTTTTTCGTTTGTCTGGTACGGGCACAGAGGGGGCCACATTGCGGATTTATTTGGAGCGACACGAACCCGACTTCCAACGTCACGATATACCAGTTCAGTTAGCACTAAAACCCCTAGTTGACTTGGCTGAAACGCTTGCAGCAGTTCGCGCCACCACCGGGATGGACTTGCCGACTGTGATGACGTGAATTTGATAATTTGATGGCCAGACAACTATAAAAGAGGTGACGAAATGACAAAAACTGCAATGACACGGTCCAGTGCTTTACAGGAACGCCAGAACCAACCGCATATGTTAGTGCGACGCACTATCGCTCTAGTGCTGGCTGGAGGGCGTGGCTCACGCCTCAAGCAACTTACAGACCGCCGCGCCAAACCTGCCGTTTATTTTGGCGGTAAGTTTCGGATCATTGATTTCGCATTGTCTAACTGCGTGAACTCCGGCATCCGGCGCATTGGTGTAATCACACAATACAAATCGCATTCACTGCTCAGGCATTTGCAACGTGGATGGAGCTTCTTGCGCGCGGAACTGAATGAAATGGTGGATTTACTTCCGGCGCAACAGCGAGTTAACGAAGAGCATTGGTACCGTGGCACGGCAGATGCCATTTACCAAAATTTGGACATTATTCAATCAAGTGCACCTGACTACATAGTTGTATTGGCTGGCGATCATGTGTACAAGATGGATTACTCACTTATGCTCAAAGATCATGTGAGCAGTGGTGCCGGTTGTACAGTGGGTTGCATTGAAGTCCCTCGGGCAGAGGCTTCTGCATTTGGCGTGATGGCAGTGGATGAAAACCGGAACGTCATTGAATTTGTGGAAAAGCCCGTAAATCCACCCGCTATGCCAGGCAACGATGCTGTGTCTTTGGCGAGTATGGGTATTTACATTTTCAATGCTGACTACCTCTATGCTTTGTTGAATTGTGATATCGAAGATCCTCAGTCTAGCCATGATTTTGGAAAAGACGTTATCCCCCGCGTGGTGCGAGAAGGCCGTGCAATTGCGCACCCGTTTTCTATGTCATGTGTGTCTTCTACTCCCGACGCTATACCGTATTGGCGCGATGTCGGCACGATTGATGCCTTTTGGGAAGCCAATCTGGATTTGGCATCAGTTACGCCTGAGCTAGATATTTATGACACAGATTGGCCCATTTGGACGAGTCAGCGCCAGCTGCCACCGGCCAAGTTTGTACAAGACGCGGATGGTAAACACGGTTTGGCTATCAATACCATGGTGTCCGGAGGCTGCATTGTTTCTGGTTCCACTGTCAGCAACTCCGTTTTATTCTCAAGCGTTCGCGTGCACTCTTTCTGCCAAATTGACCAGGCAGTGTTGTTGCCGGAAGTAACCGTGGGCAGCAATTGCTCCCTTAGCAAAGTGGTGGTGGATAGGGGCTGTAAATTGCCGGACAACTTAGTGATAGGACAAGACCCTGAATTAGACGCGCAGCGATTCGAGCGTTCTGAAAATGGTGTTGTACTTGTAACAGCTGAAATGCTGCTGCGGCTTGCCGCCTGAGAGTTTCTTATTATTCAGGCCACCCATGCGCATACTTCAAGTCAGTGCTGAAATATTTCCTCTTTTAAAGACCGGTGGGCTAGCAGATATCGCAGGCGCATTGCCAGCAGCGTTGCACGATGTTGGGTGTGACGTGCGTTTACTATTGCCTGGATTTCCTTCAATTTTGGCCGGACTGTCTGCGTCCGCTGTGGTTGGCACTTTTGCAATGCCTTGGGGCCAAAGTATTGAAGTTCAGTTTGGCGAGTTTGCTGCGTTAAGTACAAGTTCCCATAAGCAGTTTGGCTATGTTTTGGTAGCACCAAGTTTGTTTGACCGTCCGGGCAACCCGTATGAAGATGCAAACAAGCAACCTTATGGTGATAACCACCGTAGGTTCGCGGCGTTGGGGTGGACTGCAGCCCATTTGGCCCATGGTTTAGATGACCATTGGCGCGCCCAGTTGGTGCACGCGCATGATTGGCATGCTGCACTTGCACCAGCATGTCTGGCCTTCTGGCCTGACACCTATGCGCCAAAGGTGCCGAGTGTTTATACAGTGCATAACCTGGCATACCAAGGCATTTTTGGGCCCTATGAGTTCGCTGATTTGGGGCTTCCAAGCGCGGCTTATAACGTAAACGGGATGGAGTTTCACGGGAACGTGTCGTTTATGAAGGCTGGGTTGTATTACGCAAGTCATATCACCACAGTGAGCCCCACGTATGCGCGGGAAATTCAAACTTCGGAGCAAGGCTGTGGTTTAAATGGGCTCTTGATGTCACGTGCTCACGAGCTCAGCGGCATTTTGAATGCAGTCGATGACAGTGTTTGGAACCCCGAGACTGACGCGCTTATAGCCCACGCTTTCAGCGTTCGCAATATGTCGGGCAAAGCACAAAACAAGGCGTTGTTACAGCGCACCATGCACTTGCATGAAGACACTAATGCACCATTGTTTGCGGTTGTTAGTCGCCTTGTAGAGCAAAAAGGGCTGCCGTTGGTTTTGTCTGCAATAGATGAAATTTTGAGTTGTGGCGGGCAGTTACTAATACTGGGCAGCGGCGATGCGGCCTTGGAGCAAGCGTTTGTTGCCAAGAGTCAAGAGTTTCCTGGCCGTATTTCGGTGCGCCTTGGTTACGACGAGTCTTTTGCCCATGCAATTTTCGCTGGCAGTGACATCACTTTGGTCCCATCAAGATTTGAACCTTGTGGCCTAACGCAAATGTACGGACTCAAATACGGCAGCTTGCCTCTGGTGCGCCGCGTTGGGGGCCTGGCTGACACGGTCACCGATACCGACCTCGAGACTATGGACGACCGCACAGCTTGCGGTTTCGTATTTGATCGACTGGAGCCACAAGACTATCGCAAGGCTATTCGGCGCGCTGTTGCGCTATACAAACGCAAGCCTGATTGGAATCGGGTGCGTCAAACTGGCATGCGCATTGCATTCGATTGGGGCAACGCTGCCCGACAATATAAATCTCTTTATCAAAGGCTTATTGCATGACCACTACATCCGTGAATCAAACTTCTGAATTTGTCTTTGATGCACCCGGGCGCGACCTTGAGTCGCTCAAGCGTTCTATTGCAAATGAGCTCATGTTCACCGTGGGAAAGAATCCCAAAGCCGCACGTCCAGAAGACTGGTTGCATGCTGCGGCCTACGCTGTGCGTGACCAGTTGGTCGAACGGTGGATGAAAACCACACTAGGTCAGCACGACCAAGACGTCAAACGCGTGTATTACCTCTCGATGGAGTTTTTGATTGGACGCACGTTCAGCAATGCCATGCTTGCTCTGGGTTTGCGAGAACGCATAAAGCAAGCGCTGGCTGATTTTGGCGTTGACATGGATGCAGTGACTGAACTTGAGCCCGATGCTGCATTGGGCAATGGCGGATTAGGCCGCCTTGCTGCATGTTTCTTGGACTCTATGGCCACTTTGGGAATTCCTGGATTCGGTTATGGAATTCGTTATGAATACGGTATGTTTCGCCAGACGATAGTTGATGGTCGTCAGGTGGAGGTTCCAGATTATTGGCTAACACACGGCAACCCCTGGGAGTTTCCACGCCCTGAAGTGACCTACCGGGTGCAGTTTGGCGGTCATGTGGTGAAAGAGGGGGATGTTTACCGCTGGATTGATTCGCAAGACGTGCAAGCCATGGCCTATGACACCATCATTCCGGGCTATGACACTATGGCCACCAATACACTGCGCTTGTGGTCTGCAAAGGCGACTCAGGAGATTGACCTTTCTGCCTTTAACCGTGGCAACTATTTTGCAGCGGTAGAAACCAAGAATCACTCTGAAAATGTTTCGCGCGTCTTGTATCCTGATGACTCTACGCCGTCTGGACGTGAGTTGCGTTTGCACCAAGAATATTTCTTCGTGAGCGCCAGCGTTCAAGATTTATTACGCAGATATTTGAATAACCACACGGATTTTGAGGCGCTGCCTGAAAAGGTGAGTATTCACCTTAACGACACCCATCCTGTTCTGGCAATTCCAGAGCTCATGCGGTTACTGCTGGACGTGCATCACCTGCCTTGGGCAGATGCTTGGCGGTTGTGTCAAGGCGTTTTTTCTTATACCAACCATACCTTGATGCACGAGGCTTTGGAAACGTGGCCTGTGGATATGTTGGGTCGTATATTGCCGCGGCATTTGCAAATCATTTTTGATATCAACGCCCATTTTCTGAAAAGTATTGAGCAAAAGCACCGTGACTCTCAAGAACTCATGCGCAGGCTCTCGCTTGTGGATGAGCACGGGGAACGCCGCGTGCGCATGGCGTATTTGGCTGTGGTTGCCAGCTACTCAGTAAATGGTGTTTCGGCTTTGCACTCAGAGCTAATGCAGCAGTCCATCTTTGCAGACTTTGCCAAGTTGTGGCCGGCTCGATTTAATAACAAGACAAATGGTATTACGCCTAGGCGCTGGTTGGCCCATGCCAACCCGGCACTGTCTGCTGTGATCGACCGGCAGATTGGCACCGGCTGGCGGCGAGACCTTTCACTGTTGGAGGGCCTCAAACCCTTGGTAGGCAACGCCAAAGTCATTGCTGCATTTCAGCAAGCCAAACTTGCTAACAAGCAGCGCCTGGCAAGTTGGGTGAAAGCCAATATGGACATCGACATACCGACCCATGCGCTGTTCGATGTGCAAGTCAAACGCATTCATGAATACAAGCGCCAATTGCTCAATGTGCTGCATGTCATCACGCGTTATCTGCGCATTGTTAATACTCCGGGTGCCGTAGTAGTGCCACGCGTCGTGGTGTTTTCAGGAAAAGCAGCTTCTGCATATCACATGGCTAAGCTGATTATTCAGCTTATCAACGATGTGTCCAAAACCATCAATGCAGATACCCGGGTTGGTGACTTGCTGAAGGTCATATTTATACCCAACTACAGTGTGAGTTTGGCCGAGCGCATTATTCCAGCGGCTGATTTGTCGGAGCAAATTTCTACAGCTGGCACCGAAGCTTCTGGCACAGGCAATATGAAATTTGCCTTGAATGGTGCGCTGACTGTTGGGACCTTGGATGGTGCCAATGTGGAGATTTTGGAGAGCGTGGGCGCTGACAATATTTTCATCTTCGGCCTCACTACACCAGAGGTGGCCAGCACTCGCAGTGCGGGCTACCAGCCTCGCGCAATTGTTGAAGGCAATGCTGAGCTGCGTGGCGTACTTGAATCCATTCGCGATGGCGTTTTTAGCCCAGACGAACCCCAGCGCTACCAAGCCATTTACGATCTATTGGTGAACTGGGGCGATCACTATTTGCTGTTGGCAGATTACGCCAGCTATGTAAAGGCCCAAGAAGCGGTGGACGAAGCCTATAAAGACCCCGACACCTGGGCGACCAAAGCACTGTCCAACGTGGCTGCTATGGGACCTTTTTCGTCAGACCGTACTATTGCTGAATATGCTGAAAATATTTGGCACAGTGCGCCAGTGGTGCTTACCGCTCCTGTTGATCCAGGGCCACGGTAGCTCTTAGTTGCCCAGATCCAAGACGCTTGCCAAAGGCACTGCCGGCGGCGGCGTGTAGTCAGCAACCACAAAGCTGCGTTGGGTGTGCTGGGTAGCCTCTAAAAGCAAGTCCAGCACACGTTGAATGGAGCGGTGGTCAAGTGCTGCAAACGGTTCGTCCAGTAGCGTTACCACGGCTCCACATGCAAAAGCGGCAGCCAGCCACATCTTGCGTTTTGAGCCGGTGGAGAGCATATACAGTGGCTTGGCGAG
>JBEANP010000125.1:0-7966 GCA_041165385.1 Pseudomonadota bacterium
GCCGCGATTATCGCAAGGTGCGCCTAGCGCAGCTTGTCCATTAACCGCGTATGCACCAAGGGCGCTACAAACTGCGCTACATCGCCCTTGAGCGTGGCAATTTCACGCACCAGCGTGCTGGAGATGTACTGGTAGCGCGAATCGGGTGTCAAAAACACCGTATCCACATCGGGTGCCAGCGCCCGGTTCATGCCGGCCAACTGGGCTTCGTAGTCAAAGTCGGTCACGGAGCGCACGCCGCGTACCATAACGGTAGCGCTGTGGGCAACTGCAAAATCGCGCACCAGGCCTGTAAAACTTTCGACCTGCACATTGGCCAGAGGCTTAAATACCTCGCGCACAGCATCCAGTCGCTCGTCCAACGTGAACAGGGTTTTCTTGTGGTGCGCCACCGCCACCGCCACGATGACCGTGCCAAACATGCGCGATGCTCGGTGGATCAGGTCTTGGTGGCCCAGGGTAATGGGATCAAACGTGCCGGGAAAAACAGCGATTACGGCTTGGGTAGCGGGTTGGATCATGGCAGGCCTTGCAGGTGAACTAGGCAGTCGGTGCAAGGTGCACCAACAAATGCGCGTGGACCGCGCCGGCTTTCAAATGGCGGTGCACCATCAAGCCCATGGGGGCCAACTTGTCGTCGGTCCACTTCACCGGGGCTTCCAGGTACACAAAACCCTCGGGGGCCAGTGGCCGGGCACAGGCCGTAATGGCTGGCTCAAACAAGGGCGCATCAAAGGGAGGGTCGATAAAGACCAAGTTCACACTGCCCGAGGCCGCTTGCCGAATGGCGCTCACCCCATCGCCGCGCACCACTTGCACGCCGTGGGCTTTGAGCTGCTCCTGGGTTTTTTTGAGTTGATCGGACAAAGCGCCATCTTGTTCAATCAGCACCACTTCTTGTGCCCCGCGCGATGCGGCCTCAAAACCCAACACGCCGGTACCCGCAAAGGCATCCAGGCAGCGCCAGCCGGTCAAGTCTTGGCCTAGCCAGTTGAACAGGGTTTCGCGCACGCGGTCGGGCGTGGGGCGCAGGCCGAGCTTGTCGGCCACTTTGAGTTTGGTGCGCTTCCACTGCCCACCGATAATGCGGACCTCGTGCGTTTGCACGCTGCGCACGCGCGGTGGGCGCTGGTTGGGTGGCGTCTTTTTAGTAGTCTTTGCTTTCATCCGTGCAGCTTAACCGACCAGCGCACAGTGTTCGGACCAAACGCACCGCATACTTGGCGTAATGAAGACCACCGCCCGCTCCTCCTCCTCCGCTTTCCGCAGCGCATTCAACTGGCATTTTTGTACTGCTGCGGCATTGTTGGGTGCTATTTCCCTGACCGCTTGCAGTGAGATGGCCACACTGCCCGTGTCCGCAGGCATGGGATCAAACCCCACGCTGCCACCCCCTGTGGCGGGGCTGGTGCCCACCGTCAATATCGCGCCTGCAGTGGGATGGTCTGCGGGGCAAATGCCCACCACCGCAGTTGACACGCGCGTGAATGCATTTGCCTCCGGGCTGGACCACCCGCGCTGGATGCTGGTGCTGCCCAATGGCGACGTGCTGGTAGCCGAGTCCAACAAACCGGCCCAGCCCGCCAGAGACAAGACCTTCAAAGACTGGGTTGCGGGTCTGGTCATGTCCCGCGCGGGGGCGGGCGTTGAAAGTGCGGACCGCATCACCTTGCTGCGCGACACCGATGGCGACGGCGTGGCCGATGTGCGCACGGTGTTTCTTGACAAGCTGCACTCGCCGTTTGGCATGGCGCTGGTGGGCAACGACCTGTATGTGGCCAACACCGATGCGGTGCTGCGGTTTACCTACACCCCTGGTGCAACCCAAATCACCAGCCCCGGCGAAAAAATCGCAGACCTGCCGGGCGGCCCCATCAACCACCACTGGACCAAAAACCTGATTGCCAGCGTTGATGGCAAAAAACTGTACGCGTCGGTCGGCTCCAACAGCAATGTGGGAGAGCGTGGCGTGGAGGCAGAACAAGGGCGTGCCGCCATTTGGGAGATTGACCTGCAAACCGGTGGCTACCGCGTGTTTGCATCTGGCTTGCGCAACCCGGTAGGCATGGCGTTTGAGCCTACGAGCGGCGCACTGTGGACTGCGGTGAATGAGCGCGACGAGATTGGCAGCGACCTGGTGCCCGACTACATGACCCGGGTGCGCGATGGCGACTTTTATGGCTGGCCCTACAGCTACTACGGGCAAATTGTGGACACCCGCGTCAGCCCGCAACGGCCTGACTTGGTGGCCAAGGCCATCAAGCCCGACTACGCCCTGGGACCACACACCGCCTCGCTGGGCTTGGCGTCCAGCGTAGGCAACAACCTGCCTCCCGTGTTTGCCGAAGGCATGTTCGTGGGCCAGCACGGCTCATGGAACCGCAAACCGCACAGCGGCTACAAAGTGATTTTTGTACCATTTAGAAATGGCCTACCGGCGGGCGATCCGCTGGATGTGCTGACCGGTTTTCTAAGCAGCGATGACAAGGCCCTGGGCCGCCCGGTGGGTGTGGCACTGGACCTCAAAGGCGCACTGTTGGTGGCTGACGATGTAGGCAACATTATTTGGCGCGTTAGCCCGACACCCTGACTGGACTGGCTCAAGACTAGATCAACGCTGGCGCAGCGGTGTGAGCAGGTCTGACAAGCCGTTGTGGTCTATCTCGTGCATCAGGGTCAGCAGCTGCCCTATTTCGCCTTTGGGCACGCCCTCGCGGGCGAACCAGCGCAGATAGTCGCCCGGCAAATCGGCAATCAGGCGCCCCTGGTATTTGCCAAACGGCATGGTGCGGGTGACCAGCAGCTGCAAGTCTTCCGGCTTCACTGCGCCGCACCCAGCACCACGGCGGCCATTTTTTCGGGCTGCACCAGGCGAGCAAACGCTTGCTTGACCTGGGCGGCGGTGAGCTTTTGCACCTGCGCGGTCCAGGTATCCAGGTAGTTCAGGGGCAGGTTGTTCCAGGCGATGTTGGCCACGTTGTCCAGCAGCTTGCGGTTGCTGTCCAGACGCAGGGCAAAACCGCCAATCAAGTTGTCTTTGGCTGCCTGCAGCTCTTTCTCGGTGGGGCCGTCGTTTGTAAATTGGGTCAGCACCTCGCGCACCAAAGTGAGTGCCTGCTGCGCCTGGTCGGGCCGGGTTTGCAGGCCGATGGTGAAGGCGCCCGCGTGCATGCCGGGGCTAAAGCCGCTGCTAACGCTATAAGTCAGGCCACGCTTTTCGCGCACCTCTGCGGTCAGCCGCGCGGTAAAACCACCACCGCCCAGAATGTGGTTGGCCACGGTCAGTGCGAAGAAGTCGGGGTCGTTGCGCTTGAAGCCGGGCTGGCCCAGCAACACCTGCGCCTGCGCAGAGGCAAACGGTATGCGCTGCTCGTTGGCGGATTGCAGGGGTTGCACTTCTGGCACTGTATTTGGCAGGGCACATTGCGGCGCGCTTAAACCGGCAAACAGCCGCCCAACCAGCGCATCGGTCTGGGCGCGGTTCAGGGCGCCCACCACACTCACCTTGGCACCGCAGGGTTGCACCGCTTGGGCGTGCAGGGCACGCATGTCTGCCGCGGCGATGCGGCCCAGGGTGGCCTCGGTCATCTCATAGCCGTAGGGGTGGTTGCCATACACCGCTGTGGCGTAGGCGCGGGCTGCCAAGGTGGCGGGCCGGGTGTTGCTTTCTTTGATAGACGCCATCAGTTTGGGGCGGTCGCGCAGCCACAGGCTGTCAGGAAAAACGGGCTCGGCCAACTGCCGTGCTGCAAGTGCCACCGCCTTGTCCAAAATAGCAGGCTCGGTCAGCGAGCGAAGCGAAAAGCTCAGGCGGTCTGCACTGGCTCCGCCACCAAACGACGCGCCCAAGTCAGCCCAGGCGTCGCTCAAAGCGTTTTCATCCAGCGCGGGCTCCAGCCCATGCGCACGCACGCCATAGGCGGTAGACGATGCCATCAGATTGGCCAAGCCAGGCTTGTCTGCCGGGTCGCGCCGGCTACCTGCGTCCAATGCAATCTGCACATCCACCATGGGAATGGCTGGGCTGTGCACCAAATACACCTGCACGCCGCTGGGCTGCGTCCAGTGCTCTATAGGGATGCCTGCCCAGGCAGAATTTATGCAAAATAGTCCTGTAGCGCCCGCCAATATTACGTAAGCAGCTCTTATTTTTATAGCAATCATGGTGTGCTGCAGTCGGTTAATGCCGTGCGCCAGCGGGCGCTACGCGAGGTTTGCGGGTGGTGTCTACTGGCTGGGGCAGCAGCGTGGCCACTGTGAGCGCGTCGTCACCAAAGTATTTGGCTGCCACGGCCTGCACCTGCGCGCTGGTGACCGCACGCAGACGGGCAATGAGCCTTGCGTCGGTATCCAGCGGAAAGCCATTAATCCAATGCGTGCTGACGATGCGGGCCTGGTTAAACACGCTGTCCAACTTGTACACCTCGCTGGCCACCCACTGGTTTTTAACCCGCGCCAGCTCGGCATCGCTCACGCCCTCGGTGGCCACCTTGGCCACCTGCGCACGTAAGGCCTGCTCCACCTGCGCCGCGGTTTTGCCGGTGGCGGGCACACCGTACAACGTGCACAACTGGGGGCCGCGCGCTATCAAGCCGCAACTGGCCCCTGCACTGTCAGCCACCGGGTCGGTGCCTTGGCTCAGGGCACGGTCCAAGCGGGCGTTGTCATAGCCAGACAACACGGCTGACAGCACGGTGAGTGCCAACGCATCGTCGCTGGCTGCATCGGATGTGGCTGGGTCCAACGCTTTGGGTGAGAAGCTGGGCACCTTGAAGGCCAGCGCCACATACGCCTGGGATGCCGGGGCCTTGAAATCCAGTCGGCGCAGACCACTTTGCTCAGGCTCTTCGCGCGGTTTGCGTTCGGGTAGCGCGTGGGCGCTTAGGCCACCGTAGTATTTTTCGGCCAGCGTGCGCACTTGCGCCACATCCACATCACCAGCCACCACCACAGCAGCGTTGGTGGGTGTGTACCAACGTTTATAAAAGGCACGCGCATCGTCGGGTGTGAGGGCATCCAGGTCGCTCATCCAGCCCACGATGGGGCGGCGATACGGCGAAGCCTGATAAACCATGGCCTGCATGGCTTCAAACAGGCGGGCGTGGGGGTTGTCGTCAGTGCGCATGCGGCGCTCTTCTTTCACCACCTCCAGCTCTTTGCGAAAAATGTCGTCGCTCCACTGATTGTGGGCAAAGCGGTCGGCCTCCAGCCGCATCACGTCTTCAAGCTTGCCGGACGGAATTTGCTGAAAGTAGCCGGTGTAGTCTTTGCTGGTAAAGGCGTTTTCACGCCCACCCAAAGCTGCCACCTGGCGGGAAAAATCACCCGCTTTTACCGTGGGTGTGCCTTTGAACATCATGTGCTCCAGCACATGGGCCACGCCCGTGGTGCCGTCCGCCTCGTCCATAGAACCCACCCGCAACCACACCATATGCACCGCCGTAGGCGCGCGGTGGTCGGGCTTGACGATGAGCGCCATGCCGTTTTTCAGGGTGAATTGCTGCACGCCATCGGACTCGGCAGCGTGGGCAATGGAAAGCGAAAACGCAAGCGCTGTGGCGGCACCAACAGCGGCAAAGCGCTGTTGCAACCATGGGGTGTGGTGTTTCATAGAATGGTGTGATTCTAAGAACGCCCCAAATGTTCAGCTTTTTCAAGAAAAAATTCCTTACCCCCTCCACACCTGCCCCGGATGTAATGTCTGCGCCGGCTCCTGAAGCCGTGCCAGCACCCGCAACTGTCGATGCGCAAGTGAAGCCTTTGCCGGCAGTTTCACCTCGCACGCCCGACTTAGCAGGTGGGTCACTCATCGGCAGTTCGCTGGTTGCGGCCATCGACATTTCAGTGTCGAGCGCTACACCACCCGAGCGTAAAAACTGGCTGTCCAAGCTCAAAGCAGGCCTGGGCAAAACTGCCAGCAGCATCTCTGGCGTGTTTGGTGGCAGCCAGATTGACGAAGCGCTGTTTGAGGACCTGGAAAGTGCCCTGCTTATGGCCGACGCCGGTGTGGCCGCAACGGAGTTGCTCACCACCGCCCTGCGTAACAAGGCTAAAAGCAGCGGCATCACCCACCCGGTGGCGCTAAAAAACGCGCTGATTGCCGAACTCACCGCCCTGCTGCTGCCACTGCAAAAACCATTGGTGATCGGTCAACACCAACCCACCGTCATCATGGTGGCGGGGGTCAACGGTGCTGGCAAAACCACCAGTATTGGCAAGCTCACCAAGCACTTGGCCAATGGCGGCGCCAGCGTGCTGCTGGCTGCAGCCGATACATTCCGCGCCGCAGCACGCGAACAACTCACCGTATGGGCCGACCGCAATACGGTGGAAATCATCAGCCAAGAAGGCGGCGATCCCGCTGCCGTGAGCTTTGATGCGGTCAGCGCAGGCAAGGCCCGCGGCAAAGACGTGGTGCTGATCGACACCGCAGGCCGCCTGCCTACGCAGCTGCACCTGATGGAAGAGCTGAAAAAAATTAAGCGCGTGATTCAAAAGGCCGACCCCAGCGCCCCACACGAAGTTTTGTTGGTGATTGACGGCAACACCGGGCAAAACGCGGTAACCCAGGTCAAAGCCTTTGACGACGCACTGGGCCTGACCGGCCTGATCGTCACCAAGCTGGATGGCACCGCCAAAGGCGGCGTGCTGGCAGCCATTGCCCGTGAGCGGCCCATTCCTGTGTACTTTATTGGCGTGGGTGAAAAGCTCGACGAGCTGGAGACCTTTAATGCGCGTGAATTTGCGCAGGCGTTGCTGGCTTAACCCTGAACCCAGCACAAAGCCGGTGCTGACCTCCGTTACCTCTCATTCATTCCCTTTATGACTATGACGCATTTACTTACCCGCCGGCATGCACTTGCTTTGGCAGCTGTTGTCACTTCGGCAACGACCGCTGCCTGGGCACAAACCAGCCCCGCCTGGAACGCGATAGAAGCCAAAGCCAAGGGCCAAACGGTTTACTTCAACGCGTGGGGCGGTGCAGAGACCATCAACGCCTACATTCAGTGGGCAGCCGCCGAAGTGCAAAAGCGCTATGGCGTCACGGTGCAACACGTCAAAGTGACCGATACGGCCGACGTAGTTAAGCGCGTGCGCAGCGAAAAGGCCGCAGGCAAAACCAACGGCACCGTAGATTTGGTGTGGATCAACGGTGAAAACTTTTTGACCATGAAACGCGAGGGCTTGTTGTTTGGCCCGTTTGCCGAAAGCTTGCCGTCGTATGCCTTGGTGGATGTGAAAGGCAAGCCCACCACGCGCATCGATTTTTCAGAACCCGTAGAGGGCATGGAAGCCCCTTGGGGCATGGCACAACTCACCTTCATGGCGGACAGCAAGCGTAATCCCAACCCGCCCAAGAGCTTGTCCGAGTTGCTGATGTTTGCCAAGGCCAACCCAGGCCGCGTGACGTACCCTCGCCCCCCCAACTTTCATGGCACCACCTTTGTCAAACAGGTGCTACTGGATGTGAACTCTAACCGCGATGCGCTGTACAAGCCCGTCACCCCCGACGCATTTGCCAAAGCCACGGCGCCGCTGTGGTCCACGCTGGACCAGCTGCACCCCCACCTGTGGCGCGCGGGCAAACAGTTCCCCAACACCGCAGAGGCTATTCGCCAGATGATGGCCGATGGCGAGCTGCAACTGGCCCTCACCTTCAACCCCAACGATGCGGCCAATGAAATAGTCGCCAAGCGCCTGCCAGTAAGCGTAGCCAGCTATCAATTCAGTAGCGGTACGATTGGTAACACGCACTTTGTGGCTATCCCCGTTAACGCGTCGGCCAAAGAAGGTGCGCAGGTGTTTGCCAACTTTTTACTCAGTGCCGAAGCGCAAGCCCGCAAAGCCGATATTGCTGTGTGGGGTGACCCCACCGTGCTGTCACTGGACAAACTCACACCTTCCGATCGCGCCCGCTTTGCCGCCAAGCCCCTGCCCGGCCAAGTAGAGAAAAGCACCCCCGCCA
>JBEANP010000126.1:0-7950 GCA_041165385.1 Pseudomonadota bacterium
ACCTCGGGCGTGCCACGCCACTCGAGCTTTTTGCTTTCGTCTTTGGCACCGCTCTTGGCGGTTTCGGCAATTTCCACCAAGCGCTCACCGGCGTCATCACGGCGGTTCAGCACCACGTCTTCCACGCGCTCGCGCAGCTCGGGCTCCAGGTCGTCGTACACGCCGACCATGCCTGCGTTGACGATGCCCATGTCCATACCGGCTTTGATGGCGTGGTACAGGAACACGGTGTGGATGGCCTCGCGGACCGGGTCGTTACCCCGGAAACTAAAACTCACATTGCTCACGCCGCCGCTCACTTTTGCGCCCGGCAGGTTGGCTTTAATCCAGCGGGTGGCTTCGATAAAGTCGACCGCATAGTTGTTGTGCTCTTCAATGCCGGTGGCAATGGCGAAGATGTTGGGGTCAAAAATGATGTCTTCGGCGGGAAATCCCACCCCGCCTTGGTCTACATCCGCCACCAGGATGCGGTAAGCGCGCTCGCAAATCTCCACCTTGCGCTGGTAGGTGTCGGCCTGGCCCTGCTCGTCAAACGCCATTACCACTGCGGCGGCTCCGTAGCGACGCAGCAGCTTGGCTTGGTGCTTGAATTGCTCCACGCCTTCTTTCATGCTGATCGAATTAACGATGCCTTTGCCCTGCACGCAGCGCAAACCGGCCTCAATCACGCTCCACTTGGAGCTGTCGATCATGATCGGCACGCGGGAGATGTCGGGTTCGCTGGCAATCAGGTTCAGAAAACGCACCATGGCGGCCTGGCTGTCCAGCATGGCCTCGTCCATATTGATGTCGATGATCTGCGCGCCGTTTTCCACTTGCTGGCGGGCAACCGCCAGTGCCTGCTCAAACTCGCCATTCAAAATCATGCGGGCGAACGCCTTGGAGCCGGTGACGTTGGTGCGCTCGCCAATATTGACAAAAAGCGAACTGGAATCGACCAAGACTGGCTCCAGGCCAGACAACATCATGGGGGGGGCAGACATAGCACGCATACAACTCACCTGTAAAAACAGCCTTCAGGTGAGCGTCGTTGCGGTCGGTTAAGGACGGTCCAAGCCTGACGAAGAAAATTTACTTCGCTGCAACGCTCCTTGGACAAGTCCGTATTTTAGGGGCGAACACGCCTCTTCTTGCGCAGGGCGCTGCGGTACCATCTTGTTGATATTCTCCTGAATGACTTCCATCGGCTCCTCTATGACGCAAAACACTCTTCGCGGCCTTCCCAATCCCTTGGGCGAACTCTCTGGTGCAGAAAATGCAGCCCGGTTGCTGTGCGCGCCGGGCGGGCTGATGCGTTTGTCGCTGGACGAAGCGCGGGTGGTGGTGCGCTATATGTCACCACGCTTCATTCCATCAGGCACCACCTTAATTAGGGAAGGGGACACGGGTGACGGTGGTTTTATGGCGCTACTGATTGAAGGCGATTTGGTGGTGGAACAAATCACCGTCAATCGCACCGAACCCATTACCGTTCGCGTGCTGGGCCCGGGCGCTTTGGTGGGCGAAATGGGGTTGGTAGACCATGAGCCTCGCTCTGCATCGGTTACTGCAGGCTCGGATGCAATGTGTGCCACGCTGACGCGCGAAGCAATAGACCGTATGGTGACTGAAGACCCGATGATGGCGGCAAAGCTGCTGCTGTCAGTGTCGGCGCACATTGCAGAACGTTTGCGCAATACGTCACGCCAACTCAAGCTCTACGCGCGCTTGACCGCTGCCATGCAGGACGAAATTGAGGACCTTAACCGTTTGACAGCGAAGGCAAACCCCCGCTTGCCGATTTAGGCAGCTTCTTTGTAAAAGAAATTGCGCTGCAGCGATCGCGCTGCTAGTGGATTTACTGCTTGCGCAATGGCACCAATGTGGTCTGGCGTAGTACCGCAACAACCACCCACAATATTGACCATCCCTTGCTCGGCAAACTCCCTTACCAATCGGCTTGTGACGTCAGGCGTTTCGTCGAAACCAGTGTCGCTCATGGGGTTGGGCAAACCGGCATTCGGGTAGCAGCTAATAAACGTGTCCGGCGCAACTTTATTGAGCTCTTGTATGTAAGGGCGCATCAGCGCCGCACCCAAGGCACAGTTCAGGCCAATGGCCAGTGGCTGCGCATGGCGCACGCTGTGCCAAAAGGCGGTAACGGTTTGTCCGCTCAAAATGCGGCCTGACGCATCGGTCACCGTGCCGCTGATGATGATGGGCAGGCGCTCGCCGCTAGCCTCGAAGTACTCGTCCACCGCAAATAGGGCGGCCTTGGCATTCAGTGTGTCGAAAATTGTTTCCACCAGGATCACGTCGCTACCGCCCTCCACCAGCGCCTTGGTCTGGTCGTAGTAAGCAGCGCGCAGTTCCTCAAAAGTCACATTGCGCGCGCCTGGGTCGTTCACATCGGGGCTGATGCTGGCAGTTTTGGGCGTGGGGCCGAGTGCGCCGCAGACAAAGCGCGGCTTGTCAGGCGTGCTGTATTTGTCGCAAGCGGCGCGGGCCAGCTTGGCAGACACCAGGTTCATCTCAATGGCCAAATCGGCCATGTCGTAGTCAGCCTGAGCCACGGTAGTGGCGCCAAAGGTGTTGGTCTCGATCAGGTCGGCTCCGGCGGCCAAATAGCGCTCGTGGATGTCGCTGATCACGTCTGGGCGGGTCAGGCTGAGCAGCTCGTTGTTGCCTTTGACGTCTTTGTGAAAAGCCTTGAAGCGTTCGCCCTGGCTACCGGGGCCGGTGTAGCCTTCTCCCCGATACTGCGCCTCGCCCAGCTTGAAGCGCTGAATCATGGTGCCCATAGCACCATCCAGAATGGCGATGCGGCTGGCCAAAATGCCTGGAAGTGCTTGGCCGCGGGTGTAACGGCTATGGGGACCGGAAACGGGGACGGAAGAGGAAACGGGCATCATGGAAGCGGCTCACTTTTGGAGTTCAACAAGTGAGCGCGGTTGGAGTCCCCAAGCCTGACCGTGTTTGCCGCTTGGCAAACCCCGGCTGCAGCGCCCCTTGGGTATGCGTGATTTTAGTTCACAACCACGTAAGCGCAGCATCCACCTCCTCCAAGACGCTTTCTTTGACTAAGACAAATGGGCACTTGCGCGAACCACCGACAATAGCAAACTCACCCAGCGCTGCCAGCCCATCCGCACAGCAGCAGTTTTAATGCCAAATAGGCCTCTAGCCCCCGTGGAATATGCGTAAGCAGCTCCTCTTTTGATAGCGTTTTTAGTGCCTCACCATCAGATTCTTCACGACGTTTTTGGCTATGCGCAGTTCCGCGGGCCGCAGCAGGCCATCGTGGAACACGTTATTGCCGGGGGCGACGCGCTGGTACTCATGCCCACAGGCGGGGGCAAAAGCCTGTGTTACCAAGTGCCCGCCATCGCCCGCCAGCAAGCCGGCTTGGGTGCTACGCTGGTAATTTCACCACTGATTGCGCTGATGCACGACCAGGTGGGCGCGCTGCACGAGGCGGGCGTGAGCGCCGCTTTTTTAAACTCCACCCTGAGCAGCGACGAGGCCTACCAAATTGAGCAGCGACTGCTGCGCGGCGAGATCACGCTGCTGTACGCAGCCCCCGAGCGGGTGACCAACGCCCGCTTTTTGGCACTGCTGGATTCGCTATTTGAGCGCGGCAAGCTCAGTTTGTTTGCGATTGACGAGGCGCACTGCGTGAGTCAGTGGGGACACGACTTTAGACCCGACTACCGCAACCTGACAGTGCTGCACCAGCGCTACCCCGGTGTGCCGCGCATGGCACTCACCGCTACCGCCGACGACCTGACCCGCGCCGACATTTTGGAGCGCCTGCAACTTGAAGACGCCCGCGCGTTTGTCAGCAGTTTCGACCGGCCCAACATCCGCTACACCATTGTTGAGAAGAAAGACAGCACACTGCAACTGCTGCGCTTTATCGAGCGTGAACACGACGGCGAGGCGGGCATCGTCTATTGCCAAAGCCGTAAAAAAGTAGAAGACATGGCGCAAACACTCGTGGACTCAGGGCTCAAGGCCCTGCCTTACCACGCTGGCCTGGACCAAAAAGTGCGTCAAACCAACCAAGACCGCTTTTTGCGCGAAGAGGGCATCATCATGGTGGCCACCATCGCTTTTGGTATGGGTATCGACAAACCCGATGTGCGCTTTGTGGCTCACCGCGACATGCCCAAAAACATCGAGGGCTATTACCAAGAAACCGGCCGTGCAGGCCGGGACGGGCTCGCCGCCGACGCCTGGATGGCCTACGGCCTGCAAGACATGGTGAACCAGCGCCGCATGATTGACGAGAGCCCGGCCGGCGAGGAATTCAAACATGTCATGCGCGGCAAACTCGACGCCCTGCTGGGTCTGGCAGAAGCCACCGACTGCCGCCGGGTGCGACTACTAGGCTATTTTGGTGAAGCCAGCGGCCGATGCGGCAATTGCGACAATTGCCTGAACCCGCCCGCCGTGTGGGACGGCACCGACGCCGCGCGCAAGCTGCTCAGCACCATTTACCGCATTCAGCAAATGAGTGGTGTGAGTTTTGGCGCCGGGCACCTGATGGACATCGTGCGGGGCAAAACCACCGAAAAAGTAACCCAATACGGGCATGAGGCGCTAAGCACCTTTGGCATTGGGTCTGAATTCAGCGAAGTGCAACTGCGCGGTGTACTGCGCCAGCTGATTGCCATGGGAGCGGTAGCGGTGGATGCGCAGGCTTTCAACACCCTGCAGCTCACGGCCGAGTCGCGCGCAGTGCTCAAGGGGGATGTTTCGGTGCAATTACGCGAATCTGTGTCAATACCAGCGGAGCGAAAATCCAAGCGCAGCACGCGTTTAGGTGCCATGGTGAAAGCGCCCATTGCCTTGGACAGCGACGCTTTGATGCGCTATTCGGCCCTGAAAACCTGGCGAGCCGAGGTGGCCAAAGAGCACAACTTGCCGGCCTACGTGATTTTTCACGATGCCACGCTAGCGGCTATTGCGCAGCGTGCGCCGCAGTCGATGGACGACTTGCAAGGAATCAGCGGGATCGGGGCGAAGAAATTGGAAGCCTACGCACAGCAAGTGCTGCGCGTGGTGGCGGTGTAACAACTCAAGTTTCCGCAGGGCCGCCCCAAGGAAATTTAGCCCCCCCCCCGGGGGGCCGCGACCCACGCAGTGGTGGAGCGTGGGGGCCTTATCTACGGAAGCAGCTTTCGTACGACATGGCCGCGCCAGTCATGGTGTTTTGCAGGCGGGTAATGGCGCGAGCGTGACGTTCAGCGTTGCGGCCATTGTTGGCATTGCTGCTGGCTTGGCGATGGCGCTGCACCAGTGCGTGCAGCTTGGTGCGGCAGGCGTCTAGGGCTCCGGCGAAATTCAGCGCAATATAAGCAGAGTGGTCCGCATGGGTTTGGCGGTACTCATCAGACCAATAATTGAACAACTGCCACTTGTAAGTGCCTTTTTCGGGAACCTGGATAGCTTCTTTGTGCATATTCGCTGTGCTTTTAAGTAGAGGTGAATGCTGTTTACTTTTGCATTCGGATGTACCTATCACGCACCACATCCTTGTGCGGTTGACAACAAAGCAAAAAAAATTACGCCCGAGTTACGAGGGTTTACCCGATAAATTTCGGTCTGCATCATGGCAACCGCAATTAACCCGTTATAAATTTGTGCCGCTTGTAGGTAAAATCTTTTGTTATCGACTTGACCCCTTTGAAAGAAACACATGTCCGCACCCTCTAACCACGCCGAGCACCAACCCGAAGACGCAGTTGAAGCCGTTGTGCCATTGATTCCCGTGGTGCTTCCGCTCGTGGGTGCTGTTTTGATGTTCTTGTTGGCTTTTATTGCCGTTTCAATGGCCTAAAACCCAGCGTGCCACACGGTGGGTACTTTTAAATTTTCAGGGCACCATCTGGTGCCCTTTGCATTGGTTGCCAGCTTGTCACTGAGTGCCTGGTCCGCTGGGCCCGCGGTGGGGGCGGCCAGTTGCCCCTTAATTTTGCAAAAAACCTTCAAGCGGCTTCAAGATGAAGCCCCTCAGAACCTGTGCCAGTACGCAGGCAAAGTTATTTTGGTAGTTAACACCGCCAGTTACTGCGGGTTTACGGACCAATACGAAGGCCTCGAAAAACTGCACGCAGCACGTGCTGCGCAAGGTTTAGTGGTCTTGGGTTTTCCTTCCAATGACTTTGGCAAGCAAGAGCCGGGTGACAGCAAGCAAATTGCAGATTTCTGCTTCAACACCTACGGCGTGAAATTTCCGATGTTCGAAAAATCAACGGTCAAAGGGCCTAACGCAAACGCTCTTTATAAAGACTTGATCAAAGCGACCGGCGACGCGCCCCAGTGGAATTTCCACAAATATCTGATTGACCGCAAAGGCAAGGTTGTGAACAACTATGCCAGCCTCACCACACCAGACAACAACCGTTTGGTGTCGGATATCAATAAAGCCCTTAAATCTGAGTAACTGCGTCGGCACGCAGCCCTGCACGCCACTGGGTCACGGGAACTTGTTCGCATCCAATACCAAACCACATAAAGTCATTATTTTTTTGCATAACTTTTGGCTGTAATTGCTTGGTAACTTTGGTACCAGTTCATAAAATGGCCCTCCCAGACAGCCGGTCGCACGCCAACTGCCCTGAAAAATCGGTTTATCCAAAGTAACGCATCTCGCTTTGGATAAACCATTTTTAAACTTAGGAGCTTTTTTCATGAATTCACCAGCAATGCAGGGCCTTAATCTCAACACGCCAAGCTATGTCAAAAATGCGCGCCTGATCGCGTGGGTGGCAGAAATGGCCGCACTGACTAAGCCCGCCAGTATTTACTGGTGCGACGGCTCGGAAGAAGAGTACCAGCGCCTGTGCCAACAATTGGTAGATGCTGGCACTTTCAAAAAGCTCAACCCCGCCAAACGCCCCAACAGCTTCCTGGCCTGCTCGGATCCCAGTGACGTAGCCCGCGTAGAAGACCGCACCTATATTTGCTCCGAGAAAAAAGAAAACGCCGGTCCCACCAACAACTGGATGGCTCCCGCCGACATGCGTAAATTGCTGCAAACCGGCAACGGCACAGAGAAAGCGCTGTTTGACGGCTGCATGGCCGGCCGTACCATGTATGTGGTGCCTTTTTCCATGGGTCCACTCGGGTCACACATTGCGCACGTTGGCATTGAACTCAGCGACAGTCCCTACGTGGCGGTGAACCAAAAAATCATGACCCGCATGGGCAAAGCGGTGTTTGATGTGATCGGTACCGACGGTGCTTTTGTGCCGTGTGTCCACACTGTAGGCGCGCCACTGCAAGCAGGTCAGGCTGATGTCAAATGGCCTTGCAGCAAGACCAAGTACATCGTGCATTACCCAGAAACCCGCGAAATCTGGTCTTACGGCTCCGGCTACGGCGGCAACGCATTGTTAGGCAAGAAGTGCTTTGCGCTGCGCATTGCCTCCAACATGGGGCGTGCGGCTTCAGAGGGGCCCTCCGGTAGCCCAGGCTGGTTGGCCGAACACATGCTGATTTTGGGCGTAACCAACCCCGAAGGCCGTAAATACCACGTAGCGGCAGCATTCCCCAGCGCTTGCGGCAAAACCAACTTCTCCATGCTGGTGCCTCCACAAGGCTTTGATGGCTGGAAAGTCACCACCATTGGTGACGACATTGCCTGGATCAAACCCAATGCGGACGGCAAGCTGTACGCCATCAACCCCGAAGCGGGTTACTTTGGCGTGGCACCTGGCACCAACTTCCACACCAACCCCAACTGCATGGCCAGCTTGGATAAAAACGTGATCTTCACCAACGTGGCCCTGACCGATGACGGCGACATCTGGTGGGAAGGCATGGAAAAAGACACTGACGGCATGCCCGCACATTTGATCGACTGGCAAGGCAACGACTGGACGCCAGCCATTGCCAAGGAAACCGGCGCCAAAGCCGCCCACCCCAACGCCCGTTTTACCGTGGCGGCAGGCAACAACCCCGCGC
>JBEANP010000127.1:0-7851 GCA_041165385.1 Pseudomonadota bacterium
TGGGTCTGCATAAGCAGCTATTGAAATAATAGCACCCAAGAATATGAAAATCGGTTTGAAGACCATGCTTGCATTGTAGGATGCTCGATATCGGTTAAATTGCGACGATGCTCATCTCAGTCAAGCCCGTGCGGGCTTTGCCCCCCAATTTTTCCCAACCCGAATTTCGTGCTGCTTTAGGCATGTTTGCTACCGGTGTCACCATCGTCACCGCGCGCACTGCGTCTGGGCAGTTAGTGGGGCTAACTGCCAATTCTTTCAATTCCGTGTCGTTGTCGCCGCCCTTGGTGCTTTGGAGCTTGTCACGTGCAGCAGGGTCTATGGCGGCTTTTCAAGCGGGCTCCCACTACGCTATCAACATTCTTGGTTCAGACCAGCAAGCGCTGGCGCGTCAGTTTGCCGCCCAAGGCACAGATCGCTTTGCGGGCGTGCAGTTTGACAACAGCAGTACAGGCGCTCCGTTGTTGCACGGCGCGGTAGCCACTTTTGAATGCTTCAACCGCAGCCGCTACGATGAAGGTGATCACGTCATTTTTGTGGGTGAAGTAGAGCGTTGTACCCACCGAGAAGGTGCTTCACCGCTGCTTTACCATGGCGGCAAGTTCTACGCGGAACACCCGCTTTAGCGTAGAGTGACGCGCTCTTATTGGCTCAATTTGATAGAGCAGTAACGCGATGCAATTCAACCCCTAATTGGGTGATTTCAATGGGCTTGATGACATAACCATCTGCCCCGGCGAGGTGAAAGCGCTCAGCATCACCCGGTTCAGCATGTGCAGTTGCCATTACGACAGGTAAATGCACGCCAGATTGCGCTTCTTGAAGGCGAATGGCTTGCAATGCCTCAATACCGTCCATAACAGGCATCATTACATCCATAAGCACTGCGTCAAACTGCAGCTTTGTCAAACATTTCAGCGCTTTCTCGCCGTCGCCCACAACCACCCCGGTGTGCCCCAGTTTGTGCAACATGGCCACGACCAATCGTTGATTGATAACGTTATCTTCAACAACCAAAACTTTGAGCGCTCGACCACCGGCACTGGCAGGGGGAGTGGAAATTGATGAATTCATGGTCTAGTTACAGGTCCATATAGTTGAAGTAATTTATTGCACTCTACCGTAACCAACTCGGATTAGAAATTACGCGTACTCCCCAAAGGCACATCTGAACTAAAGTCCCACCGGTCGAGTGCACTGCAAAATCTGTATAGCGCTAGGGTGTTGCCCTACAACGTGGGGCGCTCACGCTCAAGAGCAAAACGACCCAAAATCAGAGAGTGGTGTCCATACTGTTGCGCATTGCAATTTGCGCCACGGCATTCAAGGCAACATCGACCACAGGTATGTCTAACAACATACGCAAACTGCCATTTTCCACAAGTTTGTCACGCGTGCGGCGTGTCATAGACTGGGTCGCACCGAATGAATTGGTGAACAAAAATAACGTTCCATGGGGGCTGGCCCAGGTCAGCTGCGTGCGGCTCCATTTGTCAGCGGTTTTCAGCTCAATCCAAGTCCCAACCGGCATTACCTCTACTGCATCAGAAGGTAGCAACGAAACGGGAGCGCCCACATTTGGCGCTGCCTCAATCTCCACAAAATTGGAAGACAAGGCCTCTTCCGGCGCAACCCATGGGTCTCCGTTTTCTACGAACCGCGCCCGTTCCCCCCCCACTACCATGACTGGCGTATCGCTGCGCGCCTTCTTTGGCACCGATGGCGCAGTGGATGTCTTGAATGCCTGTTGATGAATCAGCATCAGCTTTTCGAAAAATGCACTCGTTCGCGCGGTAGGGTAGTGAATGGAATCCAGTCCCTCACGCAGGGTACTCAACAACCGCGGAAGCAGTCGAGTGAGCTTTGATACATTTTTTGCAGCCAGCTCGGGATGCACGCTCCATAACAATGCAGAAATCAATGCTTGGTACTGGTCAGCCACTTTCACGCCGTCAACGCCACTTAATCGTGCCTGCGCAACCACTTGCGCCCAGGGGCCACACAAAAAGTCAATCACAACCGGCGATACGCGATTCGCGTCAGGGTGCGAATCAACCGCTCGGGCAATTTTTTCTGCCAGCAGATTTCGGGCCTCGGCATTTTGGAGTGCGACGACCGCCGCCTCACGTGCCCGCTCCTTGGCATGCGAGGCACGTCCCCAAGAGTCCTGCAAACCCAATAGAACACGCTCAAACGGCTCGTAGTCGGCAATAGTCACAGTCTCCAGCATGGACACTGAAGACACAACCTCTTGCAAAAAATCATCAAAGCCGCTGCTAGCTACAGACTGAAAGGCCAAGCTTCGATGTGTTATTTCCTGCAGCAGTTGGCGAGCGGGATGGTGCTTGTCCGTAAAAAAGCGAGGGTCTGCGAGCGACAGTCGCAAAAGCGCGGGCTCCAGACTCCGAATCACACCTTGAACAGGCGCAAGCAGACGTGGGTCACGGGCCATGTTTTCAACCATAAGCGTCACCACTTCCACACTCAACGCTTGGGCTACATTTTTGGCGTGGCGTCGAATTTCATAGCGTTGAGCATTGACGCGATCGACGCCGATTGCCTCTGTTGACTTAGCCAAGCCTTGGCGCTGTCGCAAAGCGCCAACCACACGGTCAACCTGCTTCATTTCAGTCAAGGCTTCTAATGCCGCAGGAACCGTAGAATCAAATTCAGAGTTGGGTTCTTCGGCTGCAACATCGGCCCCGCTCTCAAATTGACGTGCAAACTGTTGGGAAAACTGCTCCATGCGGTCGGCTGGCACAAGTGAATCCAACTCCCCAGAAAGCAACTTACGCAGCCGGTCTAGTGTTAGCAATGCCTCATCTTTGTGCCGTACCAAGGGCACGGGCTGAGCCGCCATCGAGGGGAGACTGACCGCTGCATTTGCAAGATGTTGCGGCGAGGCCACTTCAGCGGGTTGTATCGCTGCCAATGGGCTCTCGCTTTGGGCAATACCTCGCCCGATACCTAGGCGTCCCGAGGCCGGTTGGGTCACTACAAAAGCGGCCGCCACCACCCCTTGTGCGCGCAAATTGGCATTGAGGGTGGCGTATAGCGAGTCCAACTCTAAACTCAGCTGCACACCCATGGCTGCCAGCCAGTCCAATTGTTGGGCTGTAGTTGCTGTGGTTTGCCCTACTGTCTCTGTCAGGGCTTTGATATAAATCTCCGGGCGCAACGGGTTGCGCTCGGCCTGGACTGCGGTCAACCCCAGAGTGGCACACACCAGCGTGTTGAGCTCAGACAGGCTCGCTTCTACCGTCATCACTACCACTTGCTGCATCCGCGCATGAACCACGCTAGTGTGCACATGGGACTCATCCATCAGCTCTAGCTGATCGAAATTGACTTCGGCTACGGGTTTCAATGCCGCTTTATCGGCAGCCACAGGTCGACTGAAGGCGTCCAACAGAACTTTTGGAAATCGTTTGCACAGCTCAGATTCCCAGTTGCGCAGTTGCTTGGCGGAATCAATCAGCACATCACGCTCGCGAAAATCACGCGAAGCAGCCTCTCGGGCACTCAAGGCTTGACGCGCGGATGCCACCAATTTACCCATCACAACTTCACCACCCGCGGCTGCCTCTTGCAGCGTTGAGCGGTAAAGCGCAGTCAATGCACTAGATGAAAGTGGTGCCGAGGCTGAAGGCATAAAAAGCGTTTCCCGAAAAGGCTATTTAAGTGCTTTGTAGCGCATTCGCTTGGGCTTGGCACCTTCTTCGCCAAGGCGCTTCTTCTTGTCGGCTTCGTACTCTTGGTAGTTGCCGTCAAAGAAGGTCCATTGGCTCTCACCCTCACACGCAATGATGTGGGTGGCAATGCGGTCCAAAAACCAGCGGTCATGGCTAATCACCATTAGTGTGCCAGCAAACTCCAATAGCGCGTCTTCCAGCGCGCGCAGGGTTTCCACATCCAAGTCATTGGATGGCTCATCGAGCATCAGCACGTTGCCGCCCGCAATCAGGGTCTTGGCCAAGTGCAAACGTCCGCGCTCTCCTCCAGACAAAGTGCCCACACGCTTTTGCTGGTCGGCACCATTGAAATTGAAGCGGCCGCAATAAGCACGGCTGGCCATCTGAAACTTGCCGACATTAATCATGTCCAAGCCGCCAGAGACGTCTTCCCACACTGTTTTTTCATTAGCCAAATCGTCGCGATTTTGGTCCACAAACGCCATCTTGACGGTTTGACCGATCTTGACTTCACCTGAGTCAGGTTTCTCGCGCCCAGCGATCATTTTGAACAACGTAGACTTACCCGCCCCATTGGGCCCGATGATGCCCACAATCGCGCCTGGCGGCACTTTGAAGCTAAAGTTGTCAATCAGCACTCGGTCGCCAAACGACTTGGAGACACCTACAAATTCAATCACCTCTTGACCCAGACGGTCTGCCACGGGGATGAAAATTTCGTTGGTTTCGTTGCGCTTTTGGTATTCAAAGTCGCTCAGTTCTTCAAAACGTGCCAGTCGAGCTTTGCTCTTGGCTTGGCGGGCCTTGGGGTTTTGGCGGGACCATTCCAACTCTTTCTTCAAGGCTTTGGCGCGAGACTCTTCACCCTTTTGCTCTGCTTCAAGACGGGCGCCTTTCTGCGTCAGCCAGTCAGAATAATTGCCCTTATAGGGGTGGCCGGAGCCGCGGTCCAGCTCCAAAATCCACTCTGCCGCATTGTCCAAGAAATAGCGGTCATGGGTAATGGCCACCACAGTGCCGGGGTAACGTTGCAAAAATTGTTCCAGCCAGTCCACCGATTCGGCATCCAAGTGGTTGGTGGGCTCGTCAAGCAATAGCATGTCAGGCTTGGACAGCAGCAAACGGCACAACGCCACACGGCGTTTTTCGCCACCAGACAACACGCCGATGTTGGCGTCCCATGCCGGCAAACGCAAAGCATCGGCTGCAATTTCCAACTGGTGCTCAGAGTCGGTGCCTGCGGTTGCAATGATGGCTTCGAGCTCGGCCTGTTCGGCGGCCAGTGCGTCAAAGTCTGCGTCTTCAGCTCCATAGGCGGTGTACACCTCTTCCAAGCGGGCTTTGGCAGCGAACACTTTTCCCATGCCGGCTTCCACACTTTCGCGCACCGTTTGGGTAGGGTCGAGCTGCGGCTCTTGCGGCAAGTAGCCAATGTTGAGCCCCGCCATGGGAATGGCTTCGCCTTCAATGTCTTTGTCAATACCCGCCATGATTTTCAGCAGCGTTGATTTGCCGGAACCATTGGTTCCCAGCACGCCAATCTTGGCGCCCGGGAAAAAACTCAAAGAGATATCTTTAAGAATGTGACGCTTGGGCGGCACGATCTTGCCGACGCGGTTCATGGAGAAAACGTATTGGGCCATTGCAGTTCGCTAAATCAGGACGTAAAACACACATTATCAACTGCCATGCGCCAGCAATGCACGGCGGTTGACATTTAAACCGGCTCAATAAGCCTACCTGCATCATTGCGCAGTGCCACTTGTGCAACACCGTCCAATGCGTTGTCCAGAATTCGGCCATCAGATACCAAACGCATAAAACCGGTGTTTCGCAATCGTTCCATGGTCCGCCTCGTCATTGAATGCGCCAAACCCGCACCTGACACAAACATGAACAACGTACGATGGGGGCTAGCCCATGTAAGTTGCGCACGTACCCATGAACCTGCCAGCGCGAGGTCAACCCACGACCCTGTGTTGAGAGACGCGTAGTTCCAGGGTTCCTGCTCCAAAGCTTCAGCACCTGTGCTCAATGGGTCTTGGGTTAATGCAGCGTTTAACTCGCTTTTAAAACCCCTATCACTCGCCTCTTCGTCGGCCATCCAATAAGCATCAGGCGAAACACCCGAGGTTTCAAGCCCTTCTTCAAGCTTGCCTACAACCGAGTCAATTTTTTCGCCAGAAACCACATCTTTAACTGTTTCAAAGGCTTTCTCGTGAAACGCAATGAGTTGATCAAAAAACACAGCGGCACGCTCATTAGGGTACCCGATTGACTGCAGCCCCTGTCGCACCAAGACCAGCATCGAAGGCAACATATGTACCAAGCGCCCTCGGTCACGGCGGGCTAGCTTGAGCTGCACACTCCAAACCAGGTCGTCCACCAACGCTAAATAGTCACTGGCATCACCCGATTTAAGCTGCGCCTCGGCTACCACTTGGGCCCATGGACCACGCAAGAATGCCACCACCATGTCTGGCACACGCTTGTGCAGCATTTTTTCAGTGAATTCAGCGGCCAATCGCTCGGCCACCAAGTAGCGCTGTTCGGCATGCAATAAGCCGCGGGCGGCCTCTTCTGCCAAGGCGCGTTGTGCTTGTTCGTCAAGCGTCCAGCCATTCTCTAATTTGCGAAGTACGCGCGCGAAGGCCATTGCGTCCGCATCACCACTGCAAAGCACATGGACTGCGTTTTCAAAGGCGGTTTGAAAACGTGCGTAGTCTGGATCAATTTCAGACGCAAAGGCCAAACTGCGGTGTGTGATTTTTTCAAGCAGTTGCCGTGCAGGATGCTTGCGTTCGCTGAAAAAACGTGGGTCAAGCTGAACCAGCCGCAGCAATGCAACTTCTAGTTCCTTCAAGTTGTTGCGCAGTTTAGGCATGATCTGGTGGTTTTGCGCCAGGTTGTCAACCATCAACCGCACGACTTCTTCTCCCAATTGGCGCCCTAAGGACAGGCTCTTGCCGCGCGTTTGGTGCGCCTCTGCCCTTACAGCCAATCGCATCATCATGGGCTCAACCATTTTCATGTCTTCCAGCGCCTCAAAAGATGCAGGCACAGTGTGCATAAAGTCGTTGGCGCCAAGCGTTCGCGGCGATGCATCTAGCTCCCCCGACAACAAGCTTCGTAATTTATCCAGTGTCAACATCGTGCGCGAAATGGTGCTCTCAACCCGCTTGTTGGCCCCAACAGCAACACCCACCAAGGCCCGGCTACCTATGGGCTCCACCCCTTGCGACCGCAGCCAATCCGTCACATCTTTATAAAGCTGACGCAATGACAGGCCCAATCTGCCTGCCGCCAGCGTCATCACGCTTGAGCGCGAGGCTTCGTCTGCAATATGGGCCTTGAATGACTCACGCAGCGCGTAAACGAACGATTCAGGCCGAATGGGGTTTAACCGGGGCTGCACCGTGACCCAGCCCATCAGGCTGCTTATCAGTGCGTCCAACGGCGGCAAGACGTCATCGACTGCGAGCACGACCTCTTGTTGGGTTAGTGCCAACTCGATGTTGGCATCAATTTGTTCTGCCTCCAAGAACTGAAAATCATCAAACCGCACCAAAGGCCCATCGGCACCTCCGTGCAAAGCCACGCCTTCAAAAACAGCAGTGCGCAAAAATTGTGAAAAAGAAGCCTTCACCGCGTCAGCGTTGACGCTCAGCTTCTGAATGGTTGTTGTGGCCAGCACCCCGTTGACCACAGCCGCCTTTTTGCCTTTGGCAACCACCAACGACAGTTCCAAGCCCGACAACACATCATTCATGAGTAAAGCACTTTGCTCCATCACTGCTTCCAGGCAATTCTGCAAAGACGGCTTGAACGCTCCGGGGTCATCCGCCACGCCCAAGCGGCGCAAAAGAAATTTCGTCATCGTGTTCGTATTTTGTCAGGTGGCACCGCCAAGCACCACACCTTTGGCGCGATCTCTTACAGACTGTTACGCAATGCACGGGCCGATTGGGGTTGCGTGCATTGCCCTCCTCCTCCGACGACGCAATGCGTTCGAACACTTCGTGAGACAATACGGGCTATTGCGGCGCTTCAGTTGCCTGCAATGCCAGCACCTTGGCTGGGGGACCCAACCGACAATTGCGTCCCACTTTTGAATCCATCTGCCAATGACTGACTGCGTGCTACTGCGTGCAGAACGGCC
>JBEANP010000128.1:0-7803 GCA_041165385.1 Pseudomonadota bacterium
GCCGCATTGAATCGCCAGTTAACTGGCGATTCAATGCAAACCAGCAAGACCGATCCAGGGATCAGTTAATCTTGCAAACCTCGGACTTCTGGAATTTAGCTTGGTACGGGGATTGGGGGCAGGTCAACCACACCTGAAATGTTTGCCGAGCTAAAAATGGAATTGGCTGATCGCGGCACCACCACCCAGAAAACCGACGTTGTCAGCATCAGCGCCAACGTCATCGAAGTAGACGAGGATGCAGACCGCTATGTGGTCAGCGTACGTTTCACCGGTGTAATCCGTGACGATAGCAACGAACCCGATGAAGCGTTTGACGAAATCTGGCACCTGACAAAGTCACGCCAAGGCGACAGCGGCTGGGTACTGTCTGGAATTCAGCAACTGTCGTAATTCAAGTCTCGGTTTACACGGCTTATGTTGCTGAGTACCGATCCCTGGGGCGGACGCTGTCTGCAAGTCGCTGAAAAATATTGATTTTTCTGTCGGCAGTGCTGATGATCGTTCTGGTGATGGGGAACGCTAGCCATGCCCACCAGCATTGTGACGACCGGGATCGGTGCGGCGCGGTTTTTGAAACTGCCATCCGCGCGCAATTGTCATGCATGTATTGCGGGGCGACATTGCCCGTCTACCCAACTGAACGCCCTGCCAACAGAGACCTAAGCCAGCATGAAAATCAGCCGCCTTTACCAACCACGCAATCCACTCTTCTGGATCATGGTGGCACTCAATTTGCTGTCCGCTGTATTGGCTTGGCTCACGCGAACGCATTCCCTGGATGCGCTGGGTAGTGTGATGGTGACAGTCTTTGCCGTGAGCAATGCCTTATTGGGAACGTATCTGGCCTGGCGTCTCATGCAGTCTTGAAGCAGGAGGGCAAACTGCGACAATATTCCCTATGACTGAAACCACCCAAGCCACCACCTTCGACACCCTGCACAACCCCACTTTTCTGCAAGCCTGCATGCGCCAGGCAACGCCGCACACGCCCCTGTGGCTGATGCGCCAGGCGGGCCGTTATTTGCCGGAATATGTGGCGACCCGCGCCAAAGCGGGCAGCTTTATGGGCCTGGCCACCAACCGCGACTACGCCACCGAAGTGACGCTGCAGCCGCTAGACCGCTACCCACTGGATGCGGCCATTTTGTTCAGCGACATCCTGACTGTGCCGGACGCTATGGGTTTGGGTTTGAGCTTTGCACAGGGCGAAGGCCCACGCTTTGCCAACCCGATCAAAACCGAGGCCGATGTGGCCAAGCTCGAAGTGCCCGACATGGCCAAGCTGCAGTACGTATTTGACGCGGTGAGCAGCATCCGCAAAGCGCTCACGCAAGATGGCAAGGGCCGTGTGCCACTGATTGGTTTTAGCGGCAGTCCCTGGACACTGGCCTGCTACATGGTCGAAGGCAAAGGCAGCGACGACTATCGCCTGGTCAAAACCATGCTGTACAGCCGCCCTGACCTGATGCACAAGATGCTGACCATTAACGCCGACTCGGTGGCGGCCTACCTGAACGCGCAGATTGACGCGGGCGCGCAGGCCGTGATGATTTTTGACAGCTGGGGCGGTGTGCTGGCCGATGGAGCGTTCCAAAGCTTCAGCCTGGCTTACACCGCACGCGTGCTGGCGCAGCTCAAGCGCTTTGGCACGGACGGCAAGATCGTGCCGCGCATTGTGTTCACCAAGGGCGGCGGCCTGTGGCTTACCGAGATGCAGACGCTGGACTGCGAAGTGCTGGGCCTGGACTGGACTGTGAACCTGGCCCAAGCGCGCGCGCTGGTCGGTGGAACAGAAAACGGCCCCGGCAAAGCGCTGCAAGGCAATATTGACCCCAATGTGCTGTTTGTGCCACCGGCTGCTATTCAATTGGAAGTGGCGAAAGTGCTGGACAGCTTTGGCACGCCTTACCAAGGCACGGGCACCGGCCCCACGCATATTTTTAACCTGGGCCACGGCATCAGCCAATACACGCCGCCTGAGCATGTGTCAGCCTTGGTGGAAGCTGTGCACCGCCATTCCCGACTAATGCGCGGCTGATACGTGGTCAATGCGCGACTAAATTGCATACCATCTTTTTGGCTGCATTTTTAGTCCGACTTAGGCACTTATGCACAAAAAGGCGCTAGCGGGGGCGCGGTGCTCTCATTTTGGAAGCGCAAGCGCTACAAACTCGATAGCGCTCGTAAGTGGTTGATTTATAAGGAATTTAAACTTTGCTTTTTTTCTGGGCAATTTAGCGAAAGCCTTGATTTGTGGGGCTTTGGAGCGACTCAGGACCACATATGCACAAAGTTATCCACAGAAAACTTGGATTCGACATCAAACCTATATAAATCAAGCACTTAGCCTCATTTCCTCCCATTTACATCAATTAAGCACCCCAAGTTGACTTTTCCACCATGACCCACTGGTTGAACGTGCTCGTGCACACCCCTGCACACGCCACGCTGGGCCCGGTGCTGACCTACCACAGCGATCAACCGCTGGCGGTGGGCACGCTGGTGCGTGTGCCGTTGGGTAGCCGCGAGACGCTGGGCGTGGTGTGGAGCGACCAGGCCCCTGAGGCCACCGGCGAGTTCGACCCTGAAAAAATCCGCGCTGTGGCCGGTGCGCTCGAAGGCATTGCCCCGCTCAGCCCCGCATGGCAGCAACTGGTGACGTTTGCGGCAAGCTACTACCAGCGCTCGGTAGGCGAGGTGGCGCTGGCCGCCCTGCCCCCGCAGCTACGCGAGCTGTCGCCCATACAAATGCAGCGCCGCCTCAAGCGCGCCAAACCGGTGGCGGATACGGGCGGCGTGACCGTGGCGCCGCTGGCGCTGACCCCGGAGCAACAGGCAGTGGTGGCGCAGATAGACGCCCACATGGGCCCGTTTTTGTTGTTCGGTGCCACGGGCAGCGGCAAAACCGAGGTCTACCTGCACTGCGTACAACAGGCGCTGGCCGCCGACCCCGACGCACAAGCCTTGGTGATGGTGCCCGAGATCAACCTCACGCCACAGTTAGAGGAGCGCTTCAAGGCCCGATTTGTGCCCCTGTATGGCGAGCATGCAGTGGTCAGCCTGCACAGCGGCATGACCAACCCGCAGCGCCTGAAAAGCTGGCTGGCTGCGCACAGCGGTGTGGCGCGCATTGTGCTGGGCACGCGCATGGCGGTGTTTGCCAGCCTGCCCAAACTGCGCCTGATCGTGGTAGATGAAGAGCACGACCCCAGCTACAAAAGCTCGGAGGGCGCACGCTACTCCGCCCGCGACCTAGCTGTGTACCGCGGCAAGCTGGACGGTGCCAAGGTGCTGTTGGGCTCGGCCACGCCCTCGCTGGAAAGCTGGCACCATAGCCGCCCGGCGGACCAGGGCGGGCGCTACCTGCGCCTGCACATGCCCAGTCGCATTGGCACGCCCACGACCACGCCGTCTGCCACCCCCACGGCGCAAGAAGCCATGCGCACCACTGCAGGCACGCCCGCAGGCCTGCCGCTGGTGCGCCGGGTGGACATGAACCACCAGCCGCGCAAGGCGGTGTTCTCGTTGCCGCTGATTGACGCTATCAAGGAGCGCGTGGCGCGCGGCGAGCAGTGCATGGTGTTTTTAAACCGGCGCGGCTATGCCCCGGTGCTGCACTGTGCCGATTGCGGCTGGAAGAGCGAATGCCCACACTGCAGCGCCTTTAGGGTGTTCCACAAAATTGACCGCACCCTGCGCTGCCACCACTGCGGCTTTACCGAGCGCGTGCCCCGCGCCTGCCCGGCCTGCGGCAACCCCGACATTGCCCCCATCGGCCGTGGCACCGAGCAGCTGGAAGAACAGCTGGCCGAGCTGCTGGCCGATGTCAAACGCGCGGGCTCCGTCACCGCCGATTGCCCCGAAGGCGTGCCGCTGCGCATTGCGCGTATCGACGCCGACAGCACCAAACTCAAAGGTGCTTTGGAAGAACAACTCGCCGCCGTGCATGCGGGGGATGTGGACGTGCTGGTGGGCACGCAAATGATTGCCAAGGGCCACGACTTTCGCCGTATCACGCTGGTGGCGGCCGCCAATCCCGACGGCGCGCTGTTCAGCAGCGACTTTCGCGCGCCCGAGCGCCTGTTCAGCCTATTGATGCAAGCCGCAGGCCGCTCGGGCCGCGACGCCGCCCTGGGCGCGCAAAGCGAGGTGTGGATACAAACCTTTCAGCCCGGGCACCCGCTGTACGCCGCGCTCAAGCGCCACGACTACCCCGCGTTTGCCCAACAGCAGCTCCTGGAGCGCCAGCAGGCGGCTATGCCACCGTTCAGCGCGCAGGCCTTGGTACGTGCGGACGCGCGCACGCAAGAGGCCTCGCAGGCTTTTCTAAACCTTTCGCGTGAAGGTGCCTTGAACGACATGGCGCAGTGGGACGGCTGGGCGGAGGTGCTGCAACAAATCACGCTGTATCCCGCAGTGCCGATGGCTATTCAGCGCGTGGCCAATATCGAGCGGGCCCAGATGCTGGTGGAAAGCCCGTCGCGCGCGGCGCTACAGCAGTTTTTAAGCGGTTGGCACAACGTGCTGCACGCCACCCGCAGCCAGCCAAAATGCAAAGGCATGATTCGCTGGGCGATTGATGTGGACCCGCTGGCGATTTGACGTGACCATTCAGCGCAAAGCTGCCTCATTCGCCTCAAACCGCTTTTTGGTGAACACCATCGCCGCCAGAAGCAGGGCTAGCAAACCAAACGCCCACAGCTCACCTCGGTACAAATGAAATATCAAAAACCGCACCTGGTGTCCGCCATCGGTAAACGCGGTAATGAGCCCCAGGCCGTCCATGTTGAACGACGGCGTTTTGCGCGCCAGATCGGTAAACAGCGGTGCCATGCTGGACGAGATCAGCAAGAAGGTGATGATCACCGGAATACCCGCCAGCACCGCGCGAAACACGTTGCCACGAAACATCAGCACCGATATCGACATCACCGAGATGAGGTTGGGCAAATCGCCCAGCGGCAGCACCCGGTTGCCAGGCAGCACCAGCGCAATGCCGATGGCCAGCCCCATGAGAATCAGCCCGGTCATGATGACCGACTTGTGACCCATCAAAAAGCCCGTGTCCAGCGCCACGATGAGGTTTTTACGCTGCGGGAACACGCGCTCCACCTGGCTGCGCAGCGCGTTGGTAATGGGAATCATGGCCTCACCAATCAAGCCCGCGCTTTTGGGCAGCAAAAACATCACCGCAGCAATGTGCACCGCCATCTCCAGCGTGGCGCGCACGTCGTAGTCAGCGGCCAACGCCAGCGCCAGGCCCATCAGGAAGCCAATCACCATGGGCTCGCGCAGCAGGTCGACCAGACTGTTGCTCTGGGTATCGCCATCGCCGGCAACATCGATCTGGTGGCTGGCTTCGGGGTTGTAGTTGATTTTGTTGATCACCGGAATGCGGTCGATCAGCCAGTCCACGCAGGCGCTGTAGGGCACGATGCCGTTCACCGACACGGGCGAGGCCGAAATGCCTTTGAGGCCCATTTCGCGCTCCACATCGGGGGCGGTCCACTCGGTGAGCTTGAAGCAGTAAATGGCAATCAGCAGCGTGGCGCTCAGGCCCAGCCACATGCTGCCCGACATCGCCAACACCAGTGCGCCGATCATGGCGAAGTGCCAGTAGTTCCAGATGTCGATGTAGATGGTGCGGGTCAGGCCGGTGGCCAGCATCAGCAAGTTGGCAATCAACACCATGGGGATGGAAATGGCCGCCAGCGGCGAGGCCCAGGTAATGGCCGCTAGCGGGGGCCAGCCCACGTCCAGCACCGGAAAGTTGAGCCCGCGCACTTGCGAGAGCTGCTGCACCGCCGGGCTGATATTGGTGACAAAAAAGTTGAATGCAATGAACACCCCCGCAAAGCCTGCGGCCAGCGACACCGTGCTGAGCAGCGCTCGTTTGAGTGGCACCCGCACCGCCAGCGCGATCATGAAAATAATGACCGGCAGCATGACGTAGGCTTTGAAGCTGAAGAACGCGCTCAAGAAGTTTTTTAGTGATTCCATGACCTGCTAGCCCCCGTGTGTGTTGCGTAAACAGCTACAAAAATTGTAGCAAATTGAAAGAATCTCAGTGCCCCGTCATCAAAGCGACTGCACCCGAAAAGGTAAAAAATGCGGCGGCGGTGGACACCAGAATGATGCGGGCAATACGCCCGTTGTCTGCGCCAAAGCGTTCGGCCAAGAGCGACACATTGCTGGCACTGGGCAGCGCAGCCAACAGCACCAGCACCATCAGCGCAAACTTGTCGATCTGCACGCCCAGCTCCACCGCTGCGGCACCCACCAGCAAGACCAGCAGCGGGTGCAAAAACAGCTTGATGAGCGCCACAGGCACGTATTCCTGCCAGTGCACTTCGTGAACCTTGTCCTCCAGCGCCATGATCTGTGAGCGCGCCAACACTGCGCCGATGGTAAAAAGCGCCACTGGCGAAGCAGCATCGGCCAACATGCCAACAGTGGTTGCCACAGGCTTGGGCAACTCAATTTGCAGCGCAGACGCCAATGCGCCCAGCAAAATCGACCAAGGCATCGGGTTGGCTGCCACCCCTTTTAGTGCGTTTTTAGCCGCCTGTCCGGCAGACACGCCGCCGGTTTCACCCAGGCGAGACAGGGCAATGCACAGCGACGAGGTGACCACCATGTCCACCAGAATGGTGACGATGGCAGGCCCCGCCGCTTGGGCACCCAGCAGCGCGACCAGCAGCGGCACGCCCATGAAGCCGGTATTGGGGAAAGCCCCCACCAGCGCGCCAAAAGCGGCATCGTTCCAGCCTATACGCCCTTGTCCAGGGCCATGCAACGTCACTGCCACCACAAAAGCCACCATGATCAGCGCGCACAGCAGGTAGGTGAGCGCCACGCTCGGGTCGAGCAACTGGGCAATCGGGGTACTGGCGCCAAATCGGTAAAGCATGCACGGCAACGCGAAAAACAGCACGAAGCCGTTCAAACCTGGGATGGCAGCCAAAGGCAACATACCCCGGCGTGCCGCCAGGTAGCCGCAAAGCACCAGGGCGAAGAACGGAAAGGTAACGTAGAGAATTTGCAGCACCGTCCGATTGTCGCGTGTAACAAGCTCACCCGTTAAGATGGCGCGCTCCTTTGAATTACTGTCTGCATGTCGTCCACTTCGCCCTCCGCTGCCCCCGCCAACCACAACATGAACCCGGCCCAGCAAGAAGCCGTGAACTACCTCCACGGCCCCTGTCTGGTACTGGCCGGGGCCGGTTCGGGCAAAACGCGGGTCATCACCCACAAAATTGGCCGCCTGATACAGAGCGGCATGCCCGCCAACCGCATTGCAGCCATCACCTTTACCAACAAAGCCGCTGCCGAGATGCGCGAGCGTGCCAAGGGTTTGATTGGCAGGGCAGCCAAAGACGTGTTGATTTGCACTTTTCACGCGCTGGGCGTGCGCATGCTGCGCCAGGACGGCAGCGCACTGGGACTTAAACCGGCGTTCTCCATTTTGGACACCGACGATGTCACCAGCATCCTGAAAGACGCCGAGGGCACGGTGGACACGGCCACTGCACGCCAGTGGCAATGGGCCATCAGCGGCTGGAAAAGTGCGGGGCTGAATGCGGCGCAGGCGCTGGCCCAGGCCGCTGACGACAACGCGCGCATCATCGCCACGGTAATGGGTCGCTACGAAGAGCGCCTGACCGCTTACCAGAGCGTGGACTTTGACGACCTGATCAGCCTACCGCTCAAGTTGCTACAAAATCATGAGCAGGTTAGGCAACGCTGGCAAGGGCTGATGGGCCATATCTTGGTAGATGAGTACCAGGATACCAACGCCAC
>JBEANP010000129.1:0-7792 GCA_041165385.1 Pseudomonadota bacterium
CGGTCAAGGCAACTTCGGCTCGGTGGACGGCGACAACGCCGCTGCGATGCGCTACACCGAAATTCGCTTGGCCAAAATTGCCCACGAATTGCTGGCCGATTTGGACAAAGAAACGGTGGACTTTGGGCCGAACTACGACGGCTCTGAAAAAGAACCTCTGGTGCTACCCACCCGCATTCCCAATTTGCTGGTGAATGGCTCGGGTGGTATTGCTGTGGGTATGGCCACCAATATTCCGCCGCACAACCTGAACGAAGTGGTAGATGCCTGCCTGCATTTGCTGAAAAATCCACAAGCGTCGATTGACGATCTTATGGACATCATTCCCGCACCGGACTTCCCGACTGCAGGCATTATTTACGGCATCAATGGCGTCAAAGATGGCTACCGTACAGGCCGTGGTCGTGTAGTAATGCGCGCCAAGTGCCATTTTGAAGATATTGACAAAGGTGCACGCCAAGCAATCATCGTCGACGAACTGCCGTACCAGGTTAACAAAAAGACCTTGCAAGAACGCATGGCCGAGCTGGTACACGAGAAGAAGATCGAAGGGATTAGCCACATTCAAGATGAATCGGACAAGTCCGGCATGCGCCTGGTCATTGAATTGAAGCGCGGCGAAGTGCCCGAAGTCGTACTGAACAACCTGTACAAGCAAACGCAGTTGCAAGACACCTTCGGCATCAACATGGTGGCGCTGGTGAATGGCCAACCCAAGCTGTGCAACCTGAAGGATTTGATCGAGGTGTTTTTGCAACACCGCCGTGAAGTGGTGACGCGCCGCACCGTGTTCAATCTGCGTAAGGCGAGGGAGCGGGGCCACGTGCTTGAAGGTTTGGCTGTTGCCATGGCCAATATCGATGAATTTATCCGCATCATCCGCGAATCGCCCACCCCGCCGGTGGCCAAAGTGGAGTTGATGAACCGCCCTTGGGACAGCAAACTGGTACGCGAAATGCTCACCCGCACCCGTGCCGATGGCGGCGTGGTGAATGCTGACGACTACCGCCCGGACGGGTTGGAAAAAGCCTTTGGCATGGGTAACGATGGCCTATACCGTCTGAGCGACACGCAAGCCCAAGAAATCTTGCAAATGCGCCTGCAACGCCTAACCGGCTTGGAGCAAGACAAGGTGGTGGCCGAGTACAAAGAAGTGATGGCAGAGATTGAAGATCTGCTGGACATTTTGTCAAAACCCGCCCGTGTATCGACCATCATCAGCGACGAGTTGGGGCATGTAAAGCACGAATTTGGTCAAACCAAAATCGGTGCACGCCGCAGCTTGGTGGAACATTCGTCTTTCGATTTATCGACCGAAGACCTGATCACGCCCACAGACATGGTAGTGACCATGAGCCACAGCGGCTACATCAAGAGCCAACCACTGCATGAATACCGTGCGCAAAAGCGTGGCGGCCGAGGCAAACAAGCTACCGCCACCAAAGAAGACGACTGGGTAGACCAGCTTTTTGTGGCTAACACGCATGACTACATCCTGTGCTTCTCCAACCGTGGTCGGCTTTACTGGCTCAAAGTCTGGGAGGTACCGCAGGGCTCACGCGGCTCGCGTGGTCGCCCCATCGTCAACATGTTTCCGTTGCAAGAGGGCGAAAAAATCACAGTGGTTCTGGCCCTGACGGGTGAGAAGCGCACCTTCCCCGCCGACCAATACGTATTCATGTCCACTAGCATGGGCACCGTCAAAAAGACAGCCCTAGACGAATTCAGTAACCCGCGCAAAGCCGGCATTATTGCTGTGGACTTGGATGATGGCGACTTTTTGATCGGTGCAGCTTTAACCGACGGAACTCACGATGTCATGCTGTTTAGCGACGGCGGCAAAGCCGTGCGCTTTGACGAAAACGACGT
Organism: Pseudomonadota bacterium; assembly: GCA_041165385.1. Taxonomy (GTDB): domain Bacteria; phylum Pseudomonadota; class Gammaproteobacteria; order Burkholderiales; family Burkholderiaceae_C; genus Allorhodoferax. The sequence goes on from JBEANP010000129.1 coordinate 1,870, forward strand.
ACGCCCCATGGGGCGAAACGCCCGCGGTGTGCGTGGCATGATGCTGGACGAGACCCAAAGTGTGATCGCTATGTTGGTGGCGGAAGACGAGCAGCAGAGCGTGCTAACGGCCACTGCGAACGGCTACGGCAAACGCACCAACATCACCGAATACACCCGCCACGGCCGTGGCACCAAGGGCATGATCGCCATCCAGCAATCTGAGCGCAATGGCAAGGTAGTTGCGGCGACGTTGGTGCACGCCGACGATGAAATCATGTTGATTACTGACAAAGGCGTATTGGTACGCACCCGTGTGAGCGAGATTCGCGAACTCGGCAGAGCCACCCAGGGCGTAACTTTGATTGGTTTAGACGAAGGCTCCAAACTGAGTGGTTTGCAACGCATTGTCGAAAACGATGCCAACCCAACAGAAACCGATGTAACCGACGCACCCACTGACGCAAGTGACTCCGGGGATGCTGAGGGCACCGTATAACTGCGATCAAGCCGCTACTAAATTTATAGCTGGTTACGCATATTCCACGTGGGCTAGCACCGTATTTAATACTTGAGGTTGACCGATGCAACGTCCCTACAATTTCTCGGCCGGTCCGGCCATCATGCCCACGGATGTGCTGACGCAGGCTGCCGCCGAGATGCTGGATTGGCCCGATGCCAATGGCGTGCACAGTGGCATGGGCGTAATGGAAATGAGCCACCGCGGCAAAGAGTTCCAAAGCATCTACGAGCATGCTGAGGTCGATTTGCGCGAGCTATTGGCGGTACCTAGCCATTTCAAGGTACTCTTCATGCAAGGCGGCGGATTGGCAGAAAATGCCATTGTCCCTATGAACCTGTGCGCCACAAGGAAGACTGCGGCAAGCACCCATGCGGCTGATTTTGTGGTCACTGGCAGCTGGAGCGAAAAGTCACTCAAAGAAGCAGGTAAATACTGCCAAGCCAGCCAAGCAGCCAGTGGCAAGGACAGCGGCTTCACCAGCATTCCCGCCGCTAGCAGCTGGCAACTCAACAGCCAAGCAAGTTATGTCCACATTTGTAGCAATGAGACGATTCATGGCGTGGAGTTTCAATCTTTGCCAGACCTGAAAGCACTCGGCTCTGACGCGCACTTGGTCGTTGATTTTTCATCGCATGTAGCCTCGCGCCCGGTGGATTGGAGCAAAGTCGGCTTGGCTTTTGGCGGTGCCCAAAAAAACCTTGGGCCGGCTGGTTTGACCTTGGTGGTAGTGCGTGAAGACCTGTTGGGTCACGCGTTGTCGGTGTGCCCCAGCGCGTTCAATTACAAAACGGTGGCGGACAACCAGTCCATGTACAACACGCCACCCACCTACTCCATTTATATAGCGGGCTTGGTGTTCCAATGGCTCAAACGCCAGGGCGGCACTGCGGCCATGGCGAAACGCAATATAGCCAAGGCCGAGTTGTTGTATGAAGCTATTGACTCGTCATCGCTTTATTTCAACAACGTCCGCCTGGATTGCCGCTCCCGCATGAATGTGCCGTTCTTTTTGCGCGATGAATCACGCAACGACGCTTTTTTGGCAGGCGCCAAGGCTGCGGGCCTTTTGCAGCTCAAAGGCCATAAATCGGTAGGCGGCATGCGCGCCAGCATTTACAACGCTATGCCATTGCAAGGCGTGCAAGCGCTGGTCAGCTACATGCGTGAATTCGAACAAAAACACGCTTAACCAAACAAAACCCTCTATGAGCCAACCTCTGCAGTCCGACGAACTGGGTAGCCTGCGCGTTGCTATCGACTCTATCGATCAGCAAATGCTGTCCCTGCTGAACCAACGCGCCCACGTAGCCGAAAAAGTGGGCGAGCTCAAGCGCAAAGAGGGCTCCCCATTTTTTCGCCCAGACCGAGTCGCACAAGTCATCAACAAAATTCAAAGCGCCAACCAAGGCCCGCTGCTCAACCAGCACGTGGCTGCCATTTGGCGTGAAATTATGTCCGCTTGCCTGGCCTTGGAAGCACCGCAGCGCGTGGCGGTTTTGGGCCCTCAGGGGACATTTTGCGAGCAAGCGGCCATTGAGTTTTTTGGCAGTGCTGCCGACTTGATTTACTGCGCCAATTTTGATGAAGTGTTCCACGCTACAGCCGCAGGCACGGCGCAATTTGGCGTAGTAGGAATGGAAAATTCCACTGAAGGCGTGGTGGCACGCTCGCTGGACTTATTCCTGCGCTCGCCTGTACACGTAGTGGGTGAAGTCAGTTTATTAGTGCGTCACAACTTCATGCGCCAAAGTAATTCATTGCATGGCGTAGAAGTTGTTTTGGCCCACCCCCAAGCCTTGGCACAATGCCAAGGCTGGCTATCGCAGCACCTGCCTAACGCTGAACGACGCGCTGTATCCAGCAACGCCGAAGGTGCACGCCTGTGTGCCGATAACCCCACTTGGGCAGCACTCGCCAGTGAGCGCGCCGCCTCCCAATTTGGTCTGCACATCGTGGCTCACGCTATTCAAGATGAGGCCTACAATCGTACTCGTTTCGCCGTTATCGCCCTGCCGCAAACGCTGGCGATGCCGCCTGCATCCGGCAAAGACTGCACTAGCCTGGTGGTCTCTGTGCCCAACCGACCAGGCGCGGTGCACGATTTGCTGGTTCCATTGAAAACCAATGGCGTGTCCATGACGCGCTTTGAGTCACGCCCGGCAAAGTCCGGCCAATGGGAGTACTACTTTTACATCGACCTGGCAGGTCACCCCTCGCAACCCAACGTCGCAGCCGCATTGCAAGAGTTACAGGGGTTATGCGCTTTTTACAAAGTGCTGGGTGCCTACCCAGTGACGGAATAAATTTATCACTGGTTAAAAAGTTTATGTTCGAACAACTCGGTTTAATTGGTTGTGGGCTGATGGGCGGCTCGTTTGCGTTGGCACTGAAGCGTGCGGGGTTAGTTAAGCGCGTAGTGGGGTATAGCAAATCCCCCAGTACGACAGAGCGCGCGCGGCAATTGGGCGTAATCGACATCGAAGCCCCATCGGCACTTTTGGCAGTGTCGGGGGCAGATATTGTCTTGATTGCGGTGCCTGTGGCCGCTACCGAAGCCACTTTCAAAGCCATCAAACATCTGATCACTCCCAACATGTTGATCATGGACGTGGGGTCCACCAAATGCGATGTTATTCAGTCGGCACGACGCGCCCTGCGCGACCAAATTGGCCCATTTGTGCCCGCCCACCCGATTGCCGGCAAAGAATTGGCAGGTGTAGAAAATGCAGACCCAGATCTTTACAAGGGCCGCCAAGTCATTTTGACGCCCACCGAGCGCACCCAAACCCTGCAACTAGAACAGGCTGAAGCCATTTGGACTGCACTGGGCTGTAAAGTGCGCAAAATGTCTCCTGAGCAGCATGATGCAGCTTTTGCAGCTGTGAGCCATCTGCCTCACTTGCTGTCGTTCGCACTGATGAATGCCATATCCGGTCAACCACAAGGCCCCGATTTTTTATCTCTTGCGGGCCCTGGGTTTAAAGACTTCACCCGTATCGCAGCCAGTGACCCGAAGGTTTGGCGGGACATACTTTTATCCAACCGACAAGAATTGCTGGCACAAAGCCAGCTTTTTCAACGCAATCTGCAGGCGATGGAACAACTCATTCGCGACGGCAGCACCGACGCCCTAGAAGAGCTGATACATCACGCCAGTCAAACCCGTAGCCAATGGGGCATGACCTCCAGCATTAGCAAATAAGCCACCCATGTTTTCGACAGAATTTCTAGACCTTCCGGCGCTCTCTAGCGCGTCTGGCACCGTTACCCTGCCGGGCTCTAAAAGTATTTCTAACCGTGTTTTGCTCATGGCTGCCTTGTGCGAGGGCACGACAACCATCCACGACCTGCTGGACTCCGACGACACGCGGGTCATGCTCACTGCGCTGGCCACTTTGGGCTGCGACATTGCGCAGCGTGGCGCAACCGTCAGCATCACCGGCTTGGGCGGGCAACTCCCCAATGCACACGCCAAGCTCTTCATGGGCAACGCAGGTACTGCCATGCGCCCTTTGACAGCAGCGCTGGCCGTGCTGGGTGGTGATTTCGAACTCAGCGGCGTGCCGCGCATGCATGAGCGCCCAATCGGCGATTTGGTCGATGCGCTGCGCCAACTGGGCTGCCATATCGATTATTTAGGCAACGAGGGTTACCCGCCACTGCACATTGGGGCAGCCAACTTGCACCTTAACGCGCCCATTCAGGTGCGTGGGGATGTGTCGAGTCAGTTTTTGACCGCCTTGCTAATGGCGCTTCCGCTGGTGGCCAAACAAGACATTGTCATTGACGTGGTTGGCGAACTTATCTCACGGCCTTACATTGAAATTACGCTGAATTTACTCGCGCGTTTTGGTGTGAATGTGCAGCGCGACGAGTGGAAACGCTTCACGATTCCTGCGGGCAGTAAATTGCGCTCGCCAGGCATTTTACATGTGGAGGCAGACGCCTCTTCTGCTAGCTATTTCATAGCGCTTGGTGCAATAGCTTCGGGCGCTACAGCACCAAATGGCATAAAAATTCAAGGTGTAGGTGCAGCCTCCATTCAGGGCGACATCCGTTTCATGGAAGCGGCACAGCTCATGGGTGCCCACATCGAAAGTGGGCCCAACTGGCTGAAAATTCGCCAAGGTGCCTGGCCGTTGAAAGCCATCGAACTCGATTGCAATCACATCCCCGACGCGGCCATGACGCTGGCTGTCATGGCGCTGTATGCCAATGGCACCACTACCCTGCGTAACATTGCTAGTTGGCGCGTCAAAGAGACCGATCGGATTGCTGCCATGGCAATCGAGCTGCGCAAGCTGGGGGCTACGGTGGTGGAAGGTGCTGACTTTATCCAGGTCACGCCGCCAGCAACCCCGGCGGATTGGCATGCAGCAAGTATTCATACCTATGATGACCACCGCGTTGCGATGTGTTTTTCGCTGGCAGCCTTCAATCCGGCAAACCTGACCGTGCGCATTGAAGACCCAAAATGCGTGGCAAAAACTTTTCCCGACTACTTTGAGGCCTTGTTTTCTGTGGCGCAAGTGGCATCGATCAATGCCATTCCCGTAATTTGCGTCGACGGCCCTACTGCTTCCGGCAAAGGCACCTTGGCCGCAGTGGTTGCTGAAAAGTTGGGTTACCACTTTTTGGACTCTGGCTCGCTCTACCGGATCACCGGTTTGGCAGCTAGCCGCGGTGGCATTGCAATGGATGTAGCCCATGAGCGCCAGATTGCCGATTTGCTTGGCAGCCTGCCCATCCGGTTTGAAGGTAGCCACATTCTTCTAGACGACGAAGACGTCAGCGACGCTATTCGCACCGAAGAGGCGGGCATGAACGCCTCTCGCGTGTCGGCTTTCCCAAAGGTGCGTGAGGCCTTGGTGGACTTTCAGCGCAGCTTTCGGCAGTTGCCTGGTTTGGTGGCAGATGGGCGGGACATGGGGACCATTATTTTCCCGGATGCGCCCTTGAAGGTATATCTCACCGCCAGCGCCGCCTGCCGTGCTGAGCGACGCCATAAGCAGTTGATTTCAAAGGGAATTACAGCTACACTTGACAGTCTTCGCGCTGACCTAGAGGCACGCGACGCTCGGGATGCCTCCCGTACCGTCGCCCCACTGAAGCCAGCACAGGATGCCAAGCTGCTTGACAACTCGGATTTAACGGTGAATCAATCCGTTGAAATCGTGATGAACTGGTGGCAAAGCAAGCAGTCTTTCAAACCCATTTGAGAGGCAACAGCAAGGTCTTTTGGGCCTTGTAATTTTGGTCCCCTTGGCTCTTCTCGCGCGTCAGCGCACTGGCCTGGGGGTTCGATAACTTAACCCCGCGATACCTATCGCAACCTAAATGTCAGAATCTTTCGCAGCCCTATTTGAAGAATCCCTGCAACGCTCGGAAATGCGCACTGGTGAAGTTATCACCGCTGAAGTG
>JBEANP010000130.1:0-7709 GCA_041165385.1 Pseudomonadota bacterium
CACCGACGCTTCTCCCCCCCACAAGCGCCGCGTGCGCTACGCTGGCACTCACCCCCGCCAGTTTGAAGAAAAATACAAAGAGCTAGACCCCACCCGCCACGCGGCCGAGGTAGATAAAGTCATGCAGCGCGGCCAAACACCGGCGGGCATGCACCGCTCTATCTGCGTTGACGAAATCCTGGCTATTCTGAAACCCACCCCCGGTGAAACCGGGCTGGACGTCACTTTGGGCTTTGGGGGCCACACCCAAGCCCTGCTGCCCTTGGTACTGCCTGGTGGGCGCATGTTTGGCATGGACGTTGACCCTATTGAGCTGCCCCGTACCACGGCGCGCCTGCGCGCACTGGGTTTTGGTGAAGACGCACTCACCGTGCACCGTAGCAACTTCAGCGAACTGGCTACCCTGCTGCCCTTGGTAGGTGGTGGCTTTGACTTTGTGCTGGCCGATTTGGGCGTGTCGTCTATGCAAATTGACAACCCGGCGCGCGGCTTTAGTTTCAGGGCCGATGGTCCGCTGGATTTGCGCCTGGACCCCACCAGCGGTCAGTCGGCCAGTGAGCTGCTGTTGTGCGTCACCCGCCACCGCCTGCGCGATCTGCTCACCGATAACTCGGACGAACCCTATGCGGTGGAGTTGGCTGCAGCATTGCAGGGCCAGTATGTAGAAACCACCGTGCAACTGGCTGACCTGGTGCGCGCCGCCATGGCGCTGGTGTTCAAGCGCAACATGCCCGAAGACGAGCGCGCTGCCGAGACCAAGAAGGCATTACAACGCACCTTTCAGGCGCTGCGCATTGAGGTGAATGACGAGTTTGGCGTGCTGGACAAAATGTTGCTGGACCTGCCGGGTTGCCTCAAGCCCGGTGGGCGGGTGGCCATTCTGAGCTTTCACTCGGGTGAAGACCGCCGGGTGAAAAAGTGCTTTCAAACGGGCGAGCGCAACGGCACCTTCAGCAGAGTGGCCCCGGACCCTATTCGCGCGTCGTATGAAGAGCAGCGCAGCAACTCCAGGTCGTCATCGGCCAAGCTGCGTTGGGCGGTAAAGGCCTAAACAATGTCTGACCGATTTCACTCCTACGAGCCGCGCTTGGGCCATGGCCTGAAACATGACCCCTTTAATGCGATCGTCGGGCCGCGTCCCATTGGCTGGATATCGAGTGTGAGCAGCGCGGGCCAAATCAATTTGGCTCCGTACAGTTTTTTCAATGCGTTTAACTATGTGCCGCCCATCATTGGATTCTCCAGCATTGGTTACAAAGACACGCTGCGCAACGTGGAACAAACGGGGGAGTTTGTGTGGAACCTGACCACCAAGCCCTTGGCAGAAGCGATGAATCAAACCTGTGCGCCGGTGCCACCGGAGGTTAACGAGTTTGATGTAGCGCACCTGACGCAGCACGCCTCTACGCTGGTGAAGGCACCGCGCGTGGGTGAGAGCCCGGTGGCGTTTGAGTGCAAAGTGACTCAGGTGTTGCAACTGCAAGGGGTCGGTGGCGACAAGGTCTCAACCTGGGTGGTGTTTGGCGAAGTGGTGCTGGTTCACATCCAAAAGTCGCTGATTGAAACGGGTATTTATGACACTGCGAACGCCCAGCATGTCATGCGTGGCGGCGGCCCTGCGGACTACTTCACGATAGGTCCGGAGCAGCTTTTCAAAATGTTCAGGCCAACTAGCTAGAACTGTTCGCTGCCGCGCGCGCTCACCCTTGCACGCAGATATAACTTGATGTATGATGCGTATCATGCGAAAAGCAATCAACATTCGATCCGCTGCCAAAGAAGCCTCGCACGAGCGCATCGTGGATGCTGCTGCGCGTGCCATCCGACGCAGCGGTTATGACGGAACAGGTGTCGCTGACATCATGAAAGAAGCCGGTCTGACACATGGTGCCTTCTACGCCCATTTCGCGTCCCGCGAAGCCATGCTGGCTGAGGCGGCTGACCGTGCGGGTGCGCAATCCAATGCCATGGCGGCGAGTGTTGTCGCTGCTGTCCCGCCAGAGCAGTCCCTGCGGGCGCTGGTACAGGTCTACCTCTCCAAAGCGCATCTCGAAGGTATCGAATCAGGATGCCCCATTTCTGCTTTGGGTTCTGAAATGCCACGCCAATCGCCCGAGGTGCGCCGCGCTGCGACGCTGCGTATCAAAGAGATGATTGACCTCGTCAGCCGCCAGTTTCCTGATTGGGGCCAACCCGGCGCACATGAACGCGCGCTGGTAACAGTGGCCACCATGGTTGGCACCTTGGTGTTGGCTCGCGCAGTGGACGATCCTGCTCTGTCTGATGGTCTGTGCACTGCGACATTGAAAAGTGTTGCCCCTTCCGGCGCATAAACGAAAGTCCTTTTTTTTATTCTTATATATGACGATCATCATGCCAAATATTTCTGCAAACTAAGGCACTGGCCTACCAACCCAACTTTTTTGAAAAGAGAAAAACATGAAAGCATTTACCGTTGATCGCTATGGAAAAAACAGTGCGCTGCGCTTGGCAGACGTACCAACACCCGACCTGCGCGATGATGAAATCTTGGTCCAGGTGCATGCGGCCGGAGTCAATCTGATAGATGCCAAAGTGCGCAACGGCGAATTCAAGCTCCTCCTTCCCTATAAAACCCCCTTTGTTCTGGGCCATGACGTGGCTGGGGTGGTAGTCAAAGTGGGGCGTAGCGTCAAAATGTTCAAACCCGGTGATGAGGTCTATTCCAGACCAGACGATTTTCGAATCGGCACGTTCGCAGAATTGGTAGCGGTCAAAGAGGCATCTCTTGCGCTCAAGCCCAAGAATCTCTCCATGGAAGAGGCCGCATCCATCCCGCTCGTTGCCTTAACGGTTTGGCAGGCGCTGGTGGAAAGGGCCAAACTCAAGAAAGGGCAGAAGGTTTTTGTTCAGGCAGGCTCTGGCGGTGTGGGCACATTTGCGATCCAACTGGCCAAGCATATGGGCGCTACGGTTGCCACCACCACCGGCACTTCCAATGTGGATTGGGTACGCGCATTGGGTGCGGACGTGGTGGTTGATTACAAAAAGGATGATTTTGAAAGCATCCTGAGCGGCTACGACGTGGTACTCAATAGCCAGGACGAACAGACCCTGAAAAAGTCGCTGAATGTTCTCCAACCTGGTGGACAACTTATCTCCATTTCCGGACCTCCTACTCCCGAGTTTGCAGACGCACAAAAGTCGCCCTGGTTCGTGAAGCAAGTCATGCGCGCACTGAGCTTTAGCACCCGCAGAAAAGCCAAGCAACGCAACGTCGGCTACTCATTTCTCTTTATGAAAGCCAGTGGCAGCCAGTTGCAACAAATCACCCCGCTATTCGAGTCGGGTGCCATACGTCCGGTCATCGACAAGGTCTTCCCGTTTGATGCCACCAATGATGCCTTGGCCTACGTGGAAAGCGGACGCGCCAAAGGCAAGGTCGTGATTAAGGTTCGCTGAGATGGTGCCATTGCCAACGCAATGGTGCGTCTTTTTATATGACGTTTGTCATACGTATTTCCCCATTTAACCCCAGGAGTTCCCCATGAAAATCGAAAATTCAGTTGTTCTAGTGACAGGCGCTAACCGCGGAATCGGTCTGGCCTTTGCGCAAGCTTTGCTCGCCCGTGGCGCTCGCAAGGTCTACGCAGCGGCGCGCAATCCCGCCAGCGTGAACTTACCCGGTGTCGAGGCTTTGCAGCTCGATGTCACCAACCCCCAAGAAATCGCTGCGGCAGTTCAAAAAGCTTCGGACGTTACGCTGGTCATCAACAACGCCGGCATCGCCCAGCCAGGCGGGTTTCTGGCCCAAGACAGTGAGGCCGTGACACGCCGCATCTTTGAGACCAACGTCTATGGCGTACTGAACATGAGCAAGGCCTTCGCGCCGGTACTCAAGGCCAACGGCGGCGGCGCATTGCTCAACGTGCTGTCGGTTGCATCGTGGGTCAACGGGGGCGAGTTGGCGGCCTATTCGGCCAGCAAATCGGCAGCCTGGTCATTGACCAATGCACTGCGCCACGAGCTGGCAGTGCAGAAAACCCAGGTGCTGGGGTTGCACATGGCCTACGTGGACACCGATCTCACACGGGGCTTTGACGTTCAGAAGAGCAGTGCCGAAGACATCGTCCAGCGTGCATTGGATGGACTGGAGGCCGGTGTCGATGAAGTGTTGGCAGATGTGCTGACCCAGCAAATCCAACAAGGACTGGCAGCGCCTCGCCCGGTCTACTTGCCTCAAGCTAACTAAGCCAACACCACCACCTACAAACCATCAGAAAGACTACCGTGCTATTCACACCACTTCAAACATCGTCCTTGCAATTGAGTAATCGCGTCGTCATGTCGCCGCTCACCCGCAGCCGCGCCACACCAGACAATGTCCCCACCGCGCTGATGGCCGAGTACTACGGCCAGCGTGCGACGGCGGGCTTGATCGTTCTGGACCATTCCGCCATGGGTACACCCCCCGTTCCAGAAACAACCAAAAAAGCCCTGCGCGCTGCGTTCAAAGGCACTTTCATTTTGGCTGGTGGATTTGACCAAGACAGTGCTGAAAGAGCGCTCAATGACGGTCGGGGAGAACTGATTGCATTTGGACGACCGTTTATCGCCAACCCGGATTGGGTTGCCCGGATGCAAAGCGGCGCTGCAGGCAACGCTTTGGATACGTCTACGTTCTACACGCCAGGCCCCAAGGGCTACACCGACTATCCAACTCTAGGAGCCTGACCATGAAGACCGGTGCAATGCAACATTTATTGAAGACCGCGGTGATTGGACTCACGATGGCCACTACCCTCATGACCTCGCCTAGCCAGGCGATGGAGGAATCTTGGAAGAGCGTGGCCACGCAAACCATCACGGCGGGCGATGTCACCTTCGCCTACCGGGAGCTGGGAAAACAAAACGGTGGAACACCCGTGGTGTTTCTGGTTCATCTGGCCGCCGTGCTGGACAACTGGGACCCCCGGATCGTGGACGGTATTGCAGCGAAACACCATGTGATTGCCTTTGACAACCGTGGCGTGGGGGCATCCACTGGGTCACCTTCAAATTCGATGGAGCAGATGGCGGACGATGCCATCACATTCATCAAAGCTAAAGGGCTCAAGCAGGTTGACCTTTTGGGCTTTTCGATGGGCGGCATGGTGGCCCAAGAAATCGTGCTGAAGGAGCCTCAACTCGTTCGAAAAATGATTGTTGCGGGGACCGGCCCTGCGGGTGGCGAAGGCATCAGTTCTGTTGCGTGGGTGACTTATTACGACATGCTCCGAGGCTTTCTTACCGGCCAAGATGCGAAGCAATACCTCTTTTTTACGCGCACTTCCGGCGGCATCGAGGCTGGCAAAGCGTTTCTGGAACGTCTGAAGGAACGTACCGATAACCGTGACACAGAAATATCGGTCAGTGCATTTATGGCCCAGCTGCAGGCCCTGCGCAATTGGGGGCAAAAAGAACCTGCGGATCTCTCGGTCATAAAGCAGCCTGTACTGGTTGTGAACGGCGATGCAGACCGCATGGTCCCCACGGTCAACACGCACGACTTGGCACGGCGGCTTCCAAACAGCACCCTGATCGTTTATCCCGATGCGGGTCATGGTGGGATCTTTCAGTACCACACCACTTTCGTGCCTAGCGCACTAGAGTTTCTGGCCCGATAGACGCGTTTCTAGTTTGTACGGTGGCAGGCCCGAGAGCATGCGTTTGCCGTAGCTGGTTTGCGTCAGCCGTTTGTCGTAGCAAATCACGCGGGCCTGATCGTCCTCGGTGCGGATGGCACGGCCGGTCCACTGCAGCAGCTTGATGCCTGTGGCGGGTATCACCAGTTCGTTGAACGGGTCGCGGCCCACACTTTTGAGCCATTCGGCGCGCGCCTCGTCCACCGGGTCGCTGGGCGGGGCAAAGGGCAGTTTGGCAATGAACACGGTTTCGCACAGCGCACCGGGCAGGTCCAGTCCTTCGCCAAAACTTTGCAGTCCAAACAGCACCGAGGGCATGCCGCCCGCAATCCGTTCACTGTGCGCGGCCAGCAAGCGCGTGCGCGACTGCGTGCCTTGCACCAGCACCATGTCCATCAAGTGGCCGGGCAGGGCCTCGGTAGCCGCGCGCATTTGCGCCCGGCTGGTGAACAGCACCAGCGCACCGCGTTTGACTTGTTCAATATCGGCCATCAGCGCCTGCACCATCTCGGCGATGTAGGCGTCGGCCTGCTTGGGGTCGGCACGGGTATGCACCACGGTGAGCGTGCCTTGGGTGGCGTAGTTGAACGGGCTGCTGACTTCCAGCGCGGTGACGTAGGGCTTGTTGTTCAGCCCGGCTTCTTTCAAGAAGTAGTCAAAGCTGCCGCAGCTGGTAAGCGACGCACTGGTGACGATGGCCCCGCGCACCTGGCTCCACAAAAACTGGCGCAGCAAGTCGCCCGGCACGGTGGGGCAGGCGTGGGCGGTCACGGTGAGGTAGCCGCTTTCGCTCTCGGCCTGTAGCCATTTGGCCAAAGGCTGGTCGCCATGCTCCAGCAGCAAGTTGGCGGTGGCCACCAGCGTGCCCAGGCGTGGCGCAATACCGCCCAGCTGGGCGTAGAGCTGCGCGCACAGCACGGCCTGGCTGGGGTCGTCTTTGGCCAGGGCTTTTATGTCCACACCCAGCGCCTCAATCACCTTCGACAAGCCGGTGGCCTGCGCATGGATTTGCGTCACCGGCTCGGTGAGCGCTTCGGGCAGCACGCCGTGGGCAAAACGCAGCGTGCCGTCATTGCCCTCGCCGCGTGCATTTTTTCCAGTTTGGGCCCATACCAAATCCATGGCCATGCGGGCCAAGGTGGTGAGCGCGCCTTTGAGCTGGCTGGTGATGGTTTGTACGTCTTCGCCAGGGTGCAGGGCCAGCTTGCCAGCCACGTCAACGATGGTTTTGGGCACTTTGTCCAGCCAGCGCAGGTTGCTCAAATCCATAGCGTTGGAAAACTGGTCCAAGGCGACTGCGGGCAAGTGGTGGCCTTCGTCAAACACTACCAGGCAGTTGTCCAGGTCGGGCAATGTCTTCATGCCCAAGCTGGCCAGCACCAGGTCGTGGTTGGCCACGATCACATTGGCTTCGGCAAGCCGGGTGCGGGCGTTGTAGTAGCTGCATTCTTTGTAGCGCGGGCAGTGGCGGGCGGTGCAGGTGTGGCGCTCGGCGGCCACGGCAGACCAGTCGCGCGGGTCGGGCGTGTCGGGCAGGGTGTCGCGGTCGCCGTCCCAGGTGGCTACGGCCAGCTTGTGGGCCATGGATTCATACAGCTGGGTGCGGCGCTCTTCAATCGCTTCTTGCGACAGGGCAGACACTTTGGGCTGCGGCATGTCATCGTCAAACATGTCGTCTTCCGCCGCACCACTGCCCACCAGGCGTTCCAGCTTGAGTTTGCACACATAGCGCCCTCGGCCTTTTGCTAGTGCAAAAGCAAACGGCTTGTCCATGCTGCGCGCCAGTACGGGCAGGTCTTTGGTCATCAGTTGCTCTTGCAGCGCTACGGTGGCTGTGCTGATCACCACCCGTGTTTTGCGTTCCAGCGCCATGGCAATGGCGGTAGATGCATAGGCCGCGCTCTTGCCCACGCCCGTGCCTGCCTGAATGACCGCTATGGCTTTGGTGGGGTTGGGGTGTTCGCCCAAGTCGGCCTGGGCCAATGTGTCAGCCACGCAGGCCGCCATGGCGTGCTGCCCCGGGCGCGCGCGAAAGCCCGATGTGCT
>JBEANP010000131.1:0-7658 GCA_041165385.1 Pseudomonadota bacterium
CGTTGGCATCCAAAATGGCGACCTGCTCACCAAAACACAATGAGGCAACCGCAGCCGCCGTAGAACGCCCAACGCCCGGCAGGGTCGCCAATGTTTGCGCATCACGAGGAAAGACTCCAAGATGCTCTGCCATCACTTGCTGCGCGCAACGGTGCAAATTACGGGCACGGCTGTAATAGCCCAACCCGCTCCACAAACCAAGCACATCGTCTAGCACGGCATCAGCAAGTGACTCTACAGTTGGAAAGCGGGCCAAGAATCGATCGAAGTACCCGACAACTGTAACCACCTGTGTTTGCTGCAGCATGATCTCAGAGAGCCAAACACGATAGGGGTCTTGGGTACCTTGCCACGGCAAGTGATTGCGGCCTGCCACTTTTTGCCATTGCACCACTGCGGTGGCAAACTCTTGTCCAGGCGCAGACACGCCTAGACCACTTCGATATCTAGCGCATGGTCGGGTACGGCATCCGGCGCAACTTGGCGTGACGCAATGAGGTAGCCAGTGAGCTCTGCCAGCTTCACGTCCATTTGGTCCAGCATGCTTTTTTGTGCCTCAATTTCGGAGATACGGTCTTCCAAGCCACCCGCGGCTTGATGAATGCGGTCAATCGCTTCTATGCGACGCGTAAAGTTACGGCGGCGTTCGCGCAATTGCGCATCCAATTGCGCTGCGGCAGATTTACTCCATAGTTCCACATCGCTCAATGCAGTTTCATTCACCGCACGCAATCGTGTGGACAAGGCGCGCACTAACCGATCAGCAAATTCAGGCTGCGCAAGCTTAAAGGCATTGCCAAGCCCAAGGTACTGCAAGTGGCTGCGCTCTACCAAATCCAGATCGTTGAAATATTGGGCCAATTGCGGCTCTGCTGGCGGTTGAAGCGAAAAACCGTACTCTGCGTTCAATTGCTTAAAAGTTGCACTCAACATGGCTTGAATTTCACTCGTGATAGCCTGCACACGCTGCAGGTTGGCACGCAGGCGTTCAAAGGTTTCGCCATAGGACTTTTTGACACCTAGCTTTAGGCCCTTTTGCATCAGTGCTTGGGTCAACTCGCCCATTTCACCTTTAAGCGCACGGGAGCCCAAAATATCAAACACCTCGCGTAACAATTTGAAGTGCACCGATCGCACTGCATGAATCTTGGCTCCACCTTGGTCAAACTCTGCCTGCTCATTAGAGATACGAGTGCGCATATGTTTAATCACGGAAGCGTTCTTGCCTTGCAGGCCTGTCAACTCAATGGTTTGTTCCACCAAATCACGTTTACGTATGTTGATAACGCGACCCGTTTCAGCGCGAAGATCGGTGATGCCCGTCACTATGGCTGAACTCAAAATTTTCTGGCGCTGGCCCAACATCCCCTGACCCAACGCGTCTTCGAGTAAACGCAAGTTACTTTGCTCAAGTAAAGCCGCGTCGTTGGTAACCTTTCCAACCAGTCCTTTTTGTGCAGAAACGGCAATCACACGGTCAGCCGGAATTTGCAATATTTCTGCCGTGCTGGCTTTTTGACGATCAATTTGGACTTGAATTTGCGTCGGGGAGCTGAGCTCGTCCCACAACGTATCGATTTTGTTGAGCACTACCAACCGTGCATCGATTTGAGCGGCGTCAGTAACCAAATGCTCGCGCCAAATGGTGAGATCAGATTTTGTCACGCCGGTATCCGCGCCCAAGATAAAAACAACGGCCTGGGCCTGAGGAATTAGACTGACAGTGAGCTCTGGCTCAGCACCGATGGCATTCAGTCCTGGAGTGTCCAAAATTACCAGCCCTTGTTTGAGCAGTGGGTGTGCAATGTTGATGAGCGCATGTCGCCATCTGGGTACTTCGACCATGCCCTGGGCATCGAGCATGGGGTTGTCGTGCGGCGCCTGGCTTTGCCAAAAACCCAAGGCATGAGCGTCTTCTTGGCTAACTTTGCGCGTTTCGGCCACTTTTTCGAGGCACAGGGCAAGTTGCTGCGGGTCGTTTACGTCCAGGTCAAAGCGCTCCCATTTCTCGGGTGCCATGCGCCATTCCATCAGAGCTTGGGGTTGCAGGCGGGTTTCAATCGGGAGCAAGCGCAGGCAAGGAGGCACATCGGCGTCGTAGCCCATCTCGGTAGGGCACATGGTGGTACGGCCAGCGCTGGCAGGCATGATGCGTCGCCCATATCCTGCAAAAAAAATCGCGTTGATCATCTCGGATTTACCACGCGAAAACTCGGCCACAAAAGCGACCATCACCTTGTCTGACCGTACCTGCGCTTCGAGCCTGCGCAGGCGCTCCTCAACGGCAGCGTCCAGCAAGTCATGGTCTTTCATCCAATTGGCTAGCAATTTCAGGCGCAATGCAAACTCACGGCGCCAAGTGCCATGTTGATCAAGTTGTTCGTTAAATGAAGTAGCCAAAAGTGTCCCCGTGCAATGTTTCAATATAGCACCGCGTGCCAGTGTTACTTTCAAGGCTTTTGGCACATTGGGCAAAAAAACGTGGAGCGCTGCCCTTGGCGAATGGATCTGATCGGTGTGCCGCATACTTTACAATGCAGACCCTCACGCCCATAGACCATGGCTTCCAGTTGGAAGTAGCCCGACTCACCGTGGGCGTTAGAGAAGTCACGCAATGTGCTTCCGCCTTTTGCAACGGCGCGTGCTAGTACGTCACGTATAGCTTGATGCAAGCGTGCAATACGTGGCCGACTCAGGTTGATCGAGCGCGTTGTGGGCCTGATTCCCGCCAAAAATAATGCCTCAGACGCATAGATATTTCCAACCCCTACCACCAATTCACCGCCCAGCAGCACCTGTTTGACGGCGGTTTTGCGCTGCAGCAGCCCTTCGCGAAACTGTACTAAATCAAAATCGTTTCCCAAAGGTTCCACGCCTAATTTACCCAGTAATTTTTGAGCCATTTCACTGTTTTGGCTCTTTGCAAACACCACCGCCCCAAAGCGGCGCGGATCATTCAGGCGCAAAGTTCCACGACTGGTCACCAAATTGAAATGGTCATGCACACCCAGCGCGGTGGCCTGTGTGCCAAAGGTCAGGCTACCCGACATCCCCAAATGCAGCAGTAGAAGCCCATCACTCAAGTCCAGCAGCAGGTACTTGCCGCGCCTGCGAACACCCAGGACGGTGCGCCCG
Source organism: Pseudomonadota bacterium (assembly GCA_041165385.1). Classification (GTDB taxonomy): domain Bacteria; phylum Pseudomonadota; class Gammaproteobacteria; order Burkholderiales; family Burkholderiaceae_C; genus Allorhodoferax. The sequence goes on from JBEANP010000131.1 coordinate 3,136, forward strand.
ACCAAGATATCCGGGTCAACGCCCAGCGGCCAACGCAGCGGTTTTCCCATCTCGACTTGAAAAATGGTGGCGTCCGAAATTCGGTCGGCAAAACTCAGTCGGGTAACTTCAACTTCGGGTAATTCGGGCATGCATGTTCCTGGGGCCGGTGCAATTGTTCTGCATAGATTATTATGGTTTGATGACCTCTACGAAGCGCATTACCTTAACAACCTTGCTGCTAGCTGCCGCGCTGCACTCGGCGGGTGCGGCCACAGCAACTGCCGACGCCGTTAACAACTCAACCCTCAATAGCGCCTTGTTCTACCAACTGCTGGTTGGAGAGCTCAGCGCCCAGAACGACGATCCAGGCTTAGCCTATTCTTTAATACTCGACGCAGCACGAAAAAGTAACTCTGAGCGACTGTACGAGCGCACCGTGGAGTTGGCGCTATCTACACGCAACGGCGAGTCAGCGCTACAAGCTGCACATGCGTGGTCGCGCGCGTTTCCCAAGTCCGCAGAAGCCAATCGCTATGTGATTCAAATTTTGGTCGGCCTCAACAAACTGGGTGAATTACCAGATGCCATTCAACGGGGTCTATCTGCAACCCCAAGCAAAGAGCGCACTGCAGCCATCGCCACCGTATCACGGTACTTGTCAAGAGCAAGTGACAAGCCAATGGCCGCCAGCGTGATGGAGCAAGGCACCGCGGCTGAGCTGGGCAACCCTGTTACTGGGCCGGCTGCTTGGTCAGCCATTGGAGCATTGCGTCTTTTGGCAGGCAACAACACTGGGGCCGTGGAGGCCGCACGCCGGGGCAATGCGCTTAACGTCAAATCTGACGACCTGGCCGCACTGGCACTGGCTTTGATGGACGCCAAATTGCCAGAGGGCGAGGAGATGATTCGCAAAACCCTCGCGGGTAAGCCGTCTGCCGAAATTCGTATGGCCTATATCCGCAGGCTGCTGGACGCACAGCGCAATGGCGAAGCCTACAGCCAGCTGTTGCTGCTTACGCAGCAATCACCAGAATTCCTTGACGGCTGGATTGTGCGCGGCTCACTGGAGATGCAGGACAAGAAAACCGCTGCAGCCGAAGCGTCACTAAAACACTATGTGGGCTTGGTGACTGCCAAGGCAGGCTATGACGAATCGGCTGGCACCGACCGTGGCTTGGTGCAAGCCTACCTTCTGCTGTCGCAAATCGCTGAACAAGAGAAGCGCCTCGACGATGCGCGCACTTACCTTGACCGGATCAACAGCAGCCAAGACATCCTTCGCGTACAAACGCTACGCGCCAACCTATTGGCCAAGCAAGGCAAGATCGAAGACGCCAGAATTTTGCTGCGCGATACGCCAGAGCTGCAACCCAGCGATGCGCGTGCCAAGCTGAACGCAGAGGTTCAATTGCTGCGCGACTACAAGTTATTTGCACAAGCCTACGCACTATTAAATCAAGCACTACAAAACGATCCCAATGACGCTGACTTGGCTTACGACCAAGCCATGGTGGCTGAAAAACTAGGTAAGACCGCCGAAATGGAACAATTGTTGCGGCAAGTGATAGCAGCCAAACCCGACTACCACCACGCCTACAACGCGCTGGGCTACGGGCTCGCTGATCGTGGTGAAAAGCTCCCGGAGGCGCGCCAACTCATTACCAAAGCACTGTCATTTGCCCCCAACGATCCCTTCATTATTGACAGCTTAGGCTGGGTAGAGTTTCGCAGCGGCAATTTAGATGAGGCACTGCGACTTTTGCAAGGCGCCTACAAAACCAAGCCCGACGCCGAAATTGCTGCCCATTTGGGTGAAGTGCTCTGGGCCATGGGTCGCAAGGCAGAAGCACAAAGCATCTGGAACGAAGGCGTGGGACTCAACCCGGACAACGAGACACTGATTGAAACCGTGAAACGGTTGGTCAAATAATGGCTTACACGGCCTACCGCCAGCGTCATTTGGGGTCTATTGCATTAGTAATTGCTATTTTTTTTATAGCTGGTTGTGCAAGCCCATCAAGGGCCCCTGGCAGTTTTAACTTAAATACCAATCAGTGGCAGGGTAGATTGGCCCTGCGGGTGGCAAGCACGCCACCTCAAGCTTTCAGCTCAGACTTTGATCTGCAAGGCACTGCAGTGAATGGCTCGCTCACCTTCAGTACCACTTTGGGCAGCACACTGGCACGCATGCAATGGGCCCCTGGCTTTGCCACTCTTTACACTGCGGGCGAATCTGCTCAGTTTGAATCGTTGTCGGCCTTGGTACACCATGTCACCGGCACCGACATCCCGATCGACGCCCTGTTCCGCTGGTTACAAGGGGAAGACACCGACACGCCGGGTTGGAAGACAGATTTCGCAAACCTTGCACAGGGCCGATTAATCGCCCGCCACGCAGCGCCGCAAGGTGACACCGAACTCAAAATAATTCTGGACCGCTAGATAATCCCGCCATGCAGTCGCTCTACGACATACCCGCCCCCGCCAAACTAAATCTCTTTCTGCACATCACTGGGCGGCGTGCGGACGGCTACCACCTGCTGCAATCTGCTTTCATGCTGGTGGATTGGTGCGACACGCTGCACTTTGACCTGCGCTCGGACGGTCAAATCACCCGTGAAGACCTGACGATGCCCTTGCCGGCAGATGACCTGTGCACGCGCGCAGCACGCGCTTTGCAGCAGCACAGTGGCACCAAACCAGGTGTGCACATTGGTATCCATAAATCGGTGCCTGCGCAGGCCGGAATGGGCGGAGGTTCTTCCGACGCAGCATCCACTCTTTTAGCGCTAAATCGCCTATGGGGTTGCAACTTATCGCTGCAAGCGCTTGCCACAATTGGCCTTTCGCTGGGTGCCGATGTGCCATTTTTCCTGTGCGGAAGTCACGCCTGGGTAGAGGGTATTGGCGAGCAACTCACGCCTCTCACTCTGCCATCCGCGCAATACGTAGTTTGCAAGCCCACCGAGGGTTTGGATACAAAATTAATTTTCTCAGACGTCGAGTTGAAACGCGACTCAGGGCCTGCTATACTCTATGGCTTCGCTGCGAACGAGATCGAAAACAAACTTAGTGAATTAAGTTTTGGTAGAAACGACTTGCAAGCAGTGGCCCAACGTTTATGTCCCACAGTTGGTAGTGCAATTGCATGGCTGGCTGAACAAGGATTAAGCGGTAGGATGACAGGCTCTGGAAGTGCAGTGTTTGCGCACTTGCCGCAAGGAAAAACTTGGAACGTGGCAACAGTGCCTGATGCGTTTCAAGTTAAGTTGTGTAGCAGTATGGATGCTCATCCTCTGGTTGGTTGGGCAAACAGCGTAGGACAATAAAAGTTTAGCGGTTGGTAGCTTTTAGCTTCCAACCTGTGTAGGGGAATCGCCAAGTTGGTTAAGGCACTGGATTTTGATTCCAGCATGCGAAGGTTCGAATCCTTCTTCCCCTGCCAAATTGTTGTTCGGGCTTATCCGATAACAACAGCGCTTCGTGACAAGTACACCCACTCTCTTCGCTGGAATCTACATGCAGGCTCCCACCCCCCCTGATTTCATGGTTTTCACTGGCAATGCCAACCCTGGCATGGCTGCAGATATAGCTAAACACCTCGGCATTTCTCTTGGCTCTGCCACGGTTGGTCGCTTTTCAGACGGTGAAGTCACTGTCGAAATTAACCAAAATGTGCGCGCCCGCGACGTGTTTGTAGTGCAAAGCACATGCGCGCCCACCAACGAAAATCTAATGGAATTGCTGATCATGGTGGACGCGCTCAAACGCGCTTCGGCCGAGCGCATCAGCGCCGTGATCCCCTACTTTGGCTACGCCCGCCAAGACCGTCGCCCCCGCTCTAGCCGGGTGCCAATTACAGCCAAAGTGGTCGCAAATATGTTGCAAGCCGTGGGCGTGAACCGTGTACTCACCATGGATTTGCATGCCGACCAAATTCAAGGGTTTTTTGATATCCCTGTAGATAACATTTATGCCTCCCCAGTATTGCTAGGGGACTTGCGCCAAAAGAACTACGAAGACCTGATCGTGGTTTCACCTGACGTGGGTGGTGTGGTGCGTGCGCGTGCACTGGCCAAGCAACTGGGTTGTGACCTGGCCATCATTGACAAGCGCCGCCCCAAAGCCAATGTGTCAGAAGTGATGCACGTCATTGGCGAAATTGACGGTCGCAACTGCGTCATCATGGACGACATGATCGACACTGCAGGCACCTTGGTTAAGGCCGCTGAAGTATTGAAAGCGCGCGGCGCAAAAAAGGTGTATGCCTACTGCACACACCCCATTTTTTCCGGTCCCGCTATTGAGCGCATTGCCAACGGCAGCGCATTGGACGAAGTGGTTGTGACCAACACCATTCCTTTGAGTGCTGCGGCTGCCAACTGCCAAAAAATCCGCCAACTCACTGTTGCACCGCTGATTGCAGAAACAATCCAGCGTATTGCCAAGGGTGAGTCGGTCATGAGTTTGTTCTCGGATCAAGAAAACCTTTTTGATTTGAAACGTAAAGCAGGCGTCGCTGCATAGGGCAGCGGTTAAGC
>JBEANP010000132.1:0-7552 GCA_041165385.1 Pseudomonadota bacterium
CCTTCCCAGTAAATGGCCCCAGTGGATTGGCGGCTGTCGAGCTCTTGGTTGTCGACAACGGCTTTGACCGTGTAAAAGTCGGCCGGGGTGCGCACCGCCCACTCCACCGGATAGCTGGCTTTGCTCAAAGCACTGCGCCAGTGGCGTAGGGGCTTAAACAACACTTCGCCACGGCTAAAGGCAAAGGTGGCGTTGCCAGTGCGAAATGACCCCCCGTCCCACAGCGCTTGTCCTTGTTTGTCACGCAATTGAAAGGCGGTGAGCGCACTGCCATCCGTCAGGTTGATGCCAATCCAATCCCACCCCACCGCTTGGGGGTCGAGCAAGGACTGGCTCCACTCGTGGTCCAGCCACGCGGTGCTGCCTGTGCCTACCGCGTGGCGTTTACCACGCAAGGTAATGCTGCCTTGCACCTGCAATTGGGGGCGGCTGTAGTAATAGCTGGTCTGCGCAGATTGCGGGCCTTTGCGTGACAAGCCTTGGTCGCCTTGAAGCAACACGGGCTGCGTTTGCAGCAGCCGCAAATCCAGCGAAAAATCTTCGGCAGCCACCTTGGCCAGCAGGTCTGGCGGGGCACCATTTTTGGGGTTATCCATGGTGAGCGACCAATCGCGCAGGCTAATGGCGGTGCGCTCCTGGCTGGCAAAGGCGGTGTCGGTGCTGTGCGTGCCCGGTTGCGTACCAGACCACCGGGCGATGCGCTGGTCGTGCCACAGTTTTTTGCCCTGCACATCAGTAACTGCTGCATGCGCAAACAGCAATTGCTTGGCCGCTAGCGGCGACTGCATGGTTTGCGTGGTCGGTATACGGCTTCTAAAAAAAGTAACCTGAAACCCCAGCGCAGCTTCAGCCGCGCCGACATTGGCAAACCCTGTCACGTACCACCACTCGGTTCTGAAATCGGTATGTGCACCTGCGTCCCGCTCAAACGCAAGCTCCTTGCCTGGCCGTGTGCTGGCGGTGGTAGATGCTGCCCATATTGCCATTGGAGTACAGCCCACGGTGCTGGTCAGCGCCCATTGCAAGGCCTGTCTGCGACCAAGATTACGTTGCATCGGCGCAAAAGGTTTCAAACTCTTGCCCCGACAGGGGTTTTGAGAACAAAAATCCCTGTCCGTAGTCACAGCCAGCCGCCGTCAGCAAGTCCCGCTGGTCTGGCGTTTCCACGCCTTCGGCCACTACTTTCATGCCCAATTCGTGTGCCAACACAATCAGGGCCTTGCATAACGCCAAGTCGGTAGAGCCTGCCCGCAGATTGCGTACAAACGACTGGTCAATCTTGATGTAGTCGATGGCGTAGCGCTGCAAATAGGTCAGCGACGAATAGCCGGTGCCAAAGTCATCCAATGACACCGCCACACCTGCGTTGCGCAAATCACGCAGCTGCTGCATGACGGCATCGGTGGCATCAAGTAGCACGCCTTCGGTAATTTCCACCACGATCGCGTTGCCCGGCAAATCTATTGCGCGGAGGTGATCGACCCATGGCTGTGTATCCAGCCCAGGCTGGTGAAACTGCACGGGCGACTTGTTCACGCCAATCTGAAAATCGCCACCGTAAAGCCCGCGCCAACGCTTGGCCTGGTGCGCAGCTTGGTGAAAAACCCATTCCCCAATGGCGATGATTTGGCCGGTCGACTCTGCAATGGGAATGAATTCTGCGGGGTTGACCAAGCCACGGACCGGGTGGTGCCAACGTAGCAGGGCTTCCGCTTTGCACACCACGCCGGTCTGCATATTCATGATGGGCTGGTACACCAGTGACAGCTCGTTGTTGGTGATTGCCATCCTCAGGTCGGCAGTGAGTCGCAGCCGGGTTTGGGTGGCGTCCCGAAGCGCCGGTGTGAAAAAGCTGAAGCGGTTACGACCGGTTTTTTTGGCCACATACAGTGCTTGATCGGCATGCTTAAAAAGATCTTCCACCTGCGTTGCGTCTTGCGGATACAGCGCGACCCCAATGCTGGCTGACACAAATACCTGTTCGTCTTTGAGGTCAAAAGCGCGTGCAAGCTGTTCAAGAATGTGTTGCAGCGTGGGCGTAATTGCTGTGGGACTGGCCGCATTCTTAATGATGACAGTGAATTCGTCACCACCCATTCGGGCTACCGTGTCGTAATGGTTTACACATTGCTGGATACGTTTTGCAGCGTCTACCAGAAGGAGGTCGCCGACGTCGTGCCCCAAAGCGTCATTTACCTCTTTGAAGTCGTCCAAATCAATAAACAGCACAGCCAATGTGCCTGCAGTTTCTCGGCAGTGGTGTAGGGCCGTGTCCAGTCGCTCCCGCAACATGCGCCGATTGGGCAAGCCAGTGAGTGAATCGAAGTGGGCTTGGCGCCATACCAGTGCTTCCGCGTTTTTGCGGTCGGTGATGTCGGTGTGGGTTCCGATCATGCGCAGTGGTTTGCCATCAACGTCGCGGCTAATGACCATGCCGCGTGCCAAAACCCATTTCCAGGAGCCGTCTTTGCACAAGATGCGGTGCTCGTTCACATAGCTCGGTGTCGTACCGTCAAAGTGCGCTTGGCGATCTTGCAGCATTTGCGGCACGTCTTCGGGGTGTGTCCTGCCGTCTAGAGCGTCGTCGCGATCATGGAGATCGTGCTCGTTAAAGCCATATATTTCTTTGCAACGCTGGGACAAAAACTCTTCGCCGGTTTGTACATGCCAATCCCACATACCGTCGCCGGTACTTTCGAGTGCAAGTTTCCAACGCGCCTCGTTTTGTTCAAGCTCGGCTTGGGCCATTTTTCGCGCAGTAATATCAAGCATGATGCCGTTACGCACCTGTACTGAGCTATCCACTACCGCGCACGATGATGCCATTTGCACCCACTTGACTGTGCCGTCCGCCATAACGAGCCGAAATTCGATATCTAGCTTTGCCCGGTGCGCTACGGCGTCTTGCACGGCTTTTGCTACCCATTCGCTGTCTAGGGGGTGGCGCATATTGCGCAGTACTGCTGAGTTGGCCAGCACGTCTTTGGGGGCCACGCCGTACAGGTCTTTTGAGCCCGAACTCACGAAGGTGTAGCGCCCGCGGTTGCCAGGCACAAACACAATGCGGTACAGCATGCCCGGGACTTCTGCCGTGATTTCCCGGAACAGTTCTTCGTTGGCCTTAAGCGCCATTTGGGCCTTTTGGGCAACGGTAATGTCTTCTACCGTGCCCTCGTAATAATGCAATGTGCCCGAGGCGTCCCACACTACGTGGGCATTTTCGCGTACCCAAATGCGTTCACGTGTTTTGTGGCGGTAAATTTCAGACACGAAATCCACCACGCTGCCATCGCGCTTCATACACTCCATGAAGATGGTGCGTCGGTCAGGGGCAACGTACCACTCTTGTGCAATATCGTTGACGGACTGGATCAACTCACTCTCGGTGGCATATCCGTTCATGCGCACTAGTGCAGCGTTGGCACGCAGCATTCGACCCGACACGGTTGACCGGTAGGCGCCAATGGGCAAAGATTCGAATAAGGTGGACATGCGTGGGAATGTGGCTCGCGGTACTTTACCAGTCCTCTTTCACGGCCAGCACCGCATCGTGCCCTGCAGCCGCCCGGCCAGACAGCCACGCGGTCACCGTTCCCGCTAGCACCACCGCCGCGTCCAGGGCCAACAGCCGCTGCCAAGGCAGGGTGAGTTGCATAGTCCAGTGAAAGCTCTGGGGATTTACTACATGCACCAACACCACTGCCACAGCCAGGCCCAGCGCTACACCGGCCAATGCGCCTAGCAGGGTCCAGGCAGCGCCCTCCGCAGCCACCACCTGCAGCACCTGGCGGCGCGTCAGGCCCAGGTGCACCAGCAGGCCAAATTCTTTGCGCCGCGCCAGCACCTGCGCGCTAAACGATGCCGCCACCCCAAACAGCCCAATACCAATGGCCACTGCCTGCAGCCAGTAGGTCACTGCAAAGCTGCGGTCAAATATCTTCAGGCTCATGGCGCGTATCTCTCTGGCCGAGCCGAATTCCAGCAACGCTCCGGCTTCGCCACCGGGTGTGTTGGCGCGTTGGTCGGCAATCGCGCGCAAGGCGGTTTGCACGGTTGCGCTGTCGGCATCGGGCGTGAGCCAAATTGCAATGTCATTCACGCGCCGGTCGTCGCTCAGGCGCTCAAAATCGGCCTGCTCCATGGCGATGGTGCCAAACTGACGGGCATAGTCGCGCCACACGCCTGCTATAAAAAACGTAGCTGCTTGCGCTTTCTGCACGGGGGCTACAGGCCTAAATGATGCATAAAGCGCGGGTAAATCACTGCCCGGCTTTGCACCATACAGGTCCACTACCGCTTCGCTCACGTACACGCCAATGCGCCCCGGTGGAATCGGCAGCGGTGGGTTGATCAAGGGCAAGGTAATGGTATGGCTCACCGCGTCATGCAGGGGGCGGGCCATCAGCGTGACTGCGGGCTTGGCGGCGTCCAGTTGCACTTGCAGCGTGCGTTGAGCGGTCAGGCGCTCTATACCCGGCACACTGGCGGCGGCTTGTACAAACGTGGGGTCAAAGTAGGCGGTGTCGTTGGCGCTGCCACTGCCTGCGGTTCGTACATACAGCGCAGCGGGCAGCACGGTGTCCAGCCACTGCATGACCGAGGTGCGAAAGCTCGCCACCATCACCGTCAGCGCCACTGCCAAGCTCAGCGAAGCTACCACGCCGCTCACCGCGACAGCCGCACTTTGGCGCACCCGCCGTGCGCGCTCCACGGCCAGCAGCGCCAGCGTGTGGCGCTGCACCAGCGGGGCTACCTGGTCCAGCACCGTGCCCACCAGCCAGGGTAGGGCGGTAATCCCCCCCACCAGCAACAAGGCCACGCTGGCATAAGCCGCCAGCGGCATCTCCCATACTGGGGGTAGCAGCGCCAGCAAACAGCCCATGGCCAGTAAAGTGGCACCCAGCCACGGGTGGCTGCCGGTGCCGTGCAATGTGCCCAAGCCTTTCAGTGTTTGTGCTTGGGGGAGCTGCTGCGCCAGCCGCGCAGGCCACCACGCCCCTACCAGCGCTGCAGCCATGCCTAAAGTGCCAAACACCAGGGCGGCCCACGGGCTCCACTGCAGTGCAGGGGTAGCGCCGGAGAAAAATCCACCACCTAGGTCGCCGCCCAACAGGTGCAACGCCAATGCCGCCAGTACCGTACCCAATGCAATGCCGAGCGCACTGCCAATCAACCCCAAAGCGCCGGCCTCCAGTAACACCAGCTTCAAGCGCTGCTGCCCGGTTAGCCCCAGCACACCCAACAACGCAAACTGCTGCGCGCGGCGCGTCACGCTCAAGGCCAATACCGAGAACACCAAAAAACCTCCGGTGAATAGCGCTACCAGTGCCAGCACTGTCAAGTTGACCCGGTAGGCGCGCGACAAATTCCCAATACGTTCAGCAGGGTCGGCGGGCTCGGCCAGCGTCACATTACGCGGCCAGTCGGGCGCTGCTTGCAGCATGCGCACAAAGGCAGCGCGGTCTACCCCACTGCGCAGGCGCAGGTCGATGCGGCTGAGCTGGCCGGTTTTATCAAACAGATCTTGCGCCGCTGCAATGTCCATCACCGCCAGCGGGCTGCCACTGGCTCGCACACTACCGGCCACCTGCACCGGGTGCAATTGCAAGCCCTGTTGCAGTTGCAGTGTGATGCCGCTGAGTTGGCTGCGTGCTGCGACGTTCAGGAATACGGTGTTGGGTGAAAAAATAGCCAACCTGTCAGCGTCAGCTGCGGGCAGGGGAATAAGGTCAGGGGACAGTTGCGCCACTTGCAGCACATCGACTCCCAGCACGCGCAGCAAGGCGCGTTCACCGGGTTTCGCGCCCAGCGCATAGGTGTTCAGTTCCAGCAAAGGCGACGCTACCACCACGTCTGGATGCAGCAGCAGGCGTCCCAAAAGCGCGTCACGCACTTCGCCGCGCACCTCCAGGTCGGCCTGGCCGCCTACTGAGCGCACGGCTTGTGCAAACTCGTCCAGAGCCGACGCATTGATCACATGTACTGAAAACGCCAGCGCCACCCCCAGCATGACCGACACCACAGCGGCCGCGTTACGCCACGGGTGCTGGCGCAGCTCTTGCCAAGAAAAACTAGCGATCAGGGGCCATAGTGGGCTGTGCATGGTGTTATTGTGCTGCGGCTTTGACATCAATTTTGAAGATATGACAATGACCACCTCCCTCACCCACCAATTCCCTCGCGTGCTGTCCATCGCCGGGTCCGACAGTGGCGGCGGCGCGGGCATACAGGCTGACTTGAAAACCTTTTCTGCCCTGGGCTGCTTTGGCATGACCGCTATTACTGCACTCACCGCGCAAAACACCCAGGGTGTGCGTGCCATTCACGGGGTTCCTGCGCAGATGCTGTGTGACCAGATTGACGCGGTGGTCGAAGACATCGGCGTACATGCCGTCAAGATTGGCATGCTGCATTCGCCTGAAATCGTGGAAACAGTTGCCGCAGCCATAGACCGCCATGCCTTGCCCCATGTGGTGCTTGACCCGGTGATGGTGGCCACCAGCGGTGCGGTGCTGATTGACTCCCCCGCCATTGTCGTTTTAGTGCGCGAGTTGTTCCAGCGGGCAGTGCTTATAACCCCCAATCTGGACGAAGCCGCCTTGCTGGTAGGGCGCTCGCTGGCAACGGAGGCCGACATGCAGGCCGCCGCCAGCGAGTTATTGGATAAAGGCGCGCACGCGGTGTTGCTAAAAGGCGGACACCTGCAGGGCGAAGTGGTGAGCGACCTGTTGCTCACGGCAGCGGGCCAAGTGCACTGGATGCGCGCGCCGCGCATTGCAACGCCCAACACCCACGGCACCGGTTGCACGCTGTCGTCGGCCATTGCCGCGCATTTGGCGCTGGGCCTTAGTTTGGTGGACGCGGTGGAGGCTGCCCGGTTGTATGTGCGTGCTGCACTGCAGGGGGGGGCTGCCGTGCGCACCGGGCACGGAGGCGGACCGTTAAATCACAGCGTTGCACCGGTGGCGATGCAACTGCGGCCTCTTGCCTAGCCGCGCGCAGTCAAGCGCGCCAACACAAAGGTCAGTGCCAACGACGGCAAAGCCGAGCCCCAGGCCGGGGCGAACTGCGCGCACAGGTGGTAGCAGGCAATGCCTGCAATCCACAGGCCCACAGCAGTCCATTGCACCTTGCGTGCGCCAACCAGGTCAGCCACATTTGATGCATGGCCCAAGCGGCCCAAAATCACGCCATACAACGGCACAAATACCGAGCTCAGCATGAGCAAAAATGGCTCCAGGCTGTGCATGGGCAGCACGGTGGCTAGCGCAGTGCACACCACGGCCATCGCCATGCCCCATTGGCGCACGGTGAGCTTGGGCAGCATGCTGTGGCTGGCCACTGCGCCCGAGTACACGTCTCCATAGGCGTTGTCTACCTCGTCAATCAAAATCAACCCCAGCGCTACCAAGCCACCTTGGGCCAGCAAGAGTGCTGCCACCAGATCGGCGCTCGGTGTGGTCACTGCCACCAGCACGCCCAGCGCATAGCACCAGATGTTGGCAATGGCATAGCCCAGCCAAGTGCCGCGCAACGCGCCTTTGCCATCGCG
>JBEANP010000133.1:0-7528 GCA_041165385.1 Pseudomonadota bacterium
GGTGGAGTACATCACCTTCCCCGATGCGCTACGTGGCAAATACCAGTGCTACACACAAGCCGACCTGACCGCCCTGCGCGCCACTGGCTGCGACCACGCCTTTGTAGACGTGCAAACCGGTGTAGCCAAGTACGTGCAGTGGATGGCAAAGACCTACTGAGGCCTGACAGACGGCTCTGGCTCTCACCACCATTTCCATTAACCTTCCATCAAGGACTCCCATGTTGCAAAGTTTCTGTCGGTCTTTCGTTCGATGGGTGCTTTTAACCTCAGTTCTTTGGGGTAGTGCCAGCTTTGCAGTTGATGTCAATCGTGCCAGCGAAGCGGAGCTAGACGGCATCAGAGGCCTTGGTCCCAACAGCACAGCGCGCATTCTGAAGGCCCGCGAATCAGGCCCGTTCAAGAGCTGGCCCGACTTGATGGCCCGGGTCAAAGGCATCAAACCCGCCACAGCCACAAAGCTGTCTGTGGCAGGCCTGACTGTGGGCGATGCACCCTACCCCACAACAGGTGACAGGTAATGCTTTCTGTTCTTGCGATCTGCGTGGGCGCCTGCGTCGGTGCGTTAGCGCGGTGGCAACTAGGCTTGTGGCTTAACCCCGGTGGCTTGATTCCTTGGGGCACTCTCACCGCCAATTTAGTGGGCGGCTACCTGATTGGTGTGTGTGTGGCTGTGTTTCAAGCGTTGCCGGAGCTGGACCCCGTTTGGCGGCTCGCCCTCGTCACCGGATTCTTGGGAGCGCTCACGACCTTCTCCAGCTTTTCTGCTGAAGTGGTGGGCATGCTGGGGCAGCAGCGCTACGCTGTAGCACTGGGCACCGCCGCCGTACACCTGTTGGGATCGTTGCTGCTCACCGTTGCAGGTATTAAAACTGCTACGTTTTTTATAGCTAGTCACGCATAGTTCACGAGGGCTAGAGGCTTAAATAGCACGAATTTTCGTCATGCGACATTGCTGATAGGTGTTAACCCTCGAGGCATGAAAAAAATGCGGTTTTGCCACCGTGGTGTCAGGGTTTCTTCAGGCATCTACAGCCTTTAAGCGCTTAGACTTAACGCGTTAGTAAGGGCGTAGCGGTTGCCAGCCGCCGTTCCGTTTTCATAACCAATGGCGGAGACACCATGACACCATTTCTATCGCTGTCCCGGTTGATCGATCAGATCAGCACTTGGGCCGGCAGACTCACCATGTGGCTTATTTTGGCCACCACCCTGATCAGTGCAGGCAATGCATTAGTACGGAAAATTTTTAACCAAAGCTCTAACGGACTCCTGGAAATTCAGTGGTATCTGTTTGCTGCTGTGTTCATGCTGGGTGCCGGCTACGGCTTCCTCAAGAACTCGCATGTACGCATTGACTTCATTTCCAGCAAGCTATCGGACCGTGCCCGCAACTGGATTGATGCGATTGGTATTGTGGTGGTGCTGTTCCCGTTTTGCCTGATTGGCATTGCACTTGGCTGGCCTTTCTTTATGCAGGCATTCACCAGCGGTGAAATGTCTCAAAACGCTGGTGGCTTGATCCGCTGGCCCGCTTACATGCTTATTCCGCTTGGCTTTGGGTTGCTCATGATGCAAGGCTTGTCAGAGCTGATCAAACGCATTGCTTTTCTGAAAGGCGTGGGCCCTGATGTGCTGAGCGGTGAAGATGCCAAGTCCGACGACCAAAAGAAGCTTGAAGAACTCGAAGCCCAAACCGCCAAGCTGCTGGCTGGAGACAAATAAATGCAAACCACACTCTTGGCACAGCAATTTGTGCCGCTCATGTTTATCACCCTGTTCATCGTTTTGTTGACAGGTTTTCCAGTGGCTTTTGGCCTCGCCGCTACCGGCTTAGCACTGGGCTTTGTGGGTATTGAGGCAGGTATTTTCCCCGCCGCCATGTTCCAGGCGCTGCCGCTGCGCATTTTCGGCATCATGCAGAACGACACGCTCTTGGCGATTCCGTTTTTCACCTTCATGGGGATTATTCTGGAACGAAGCGGCATGGCCGAAGACCTTCTGGAAACAGTGGGGCAAGTGTTCGGTCCGGTACGAGGTGGTGTAGCCATTGCAGTGATTCTGGTAGGTGCACTTCTCGCCGCAACTACCGGTGTGGTGGCTGCTGCGGTGATTTCCATGGGCCTGATTTCTTTGCCCATCATGCTGCGCTACGGCTACAGCCGCACCATTGCCACCGGCACCATTACGGCGTCGGGTACGCTTGCGCAAGCCATTCCGCCGTCCTTGGTGCTGATTGTGCTGGCTGACCAGTTGGGCCGCTCCGTGGGTGACATGTACTCTGGCGCGTTAATTCCTGGCCTGCTTCTGGTGGGCCTATACATTCTGTTTATTGTGGCAGTGGCCATCTTCAAACCCGCCATGGTGCCTGCATTACCACCCGAGGCCTTGCTGTACAAAGAAGACAACGGTGCTTCGGGCCACAAGTCGCTGCTGGCGCTGGTGGTAGTGTGTGCTGTTGTAGGTTACAGCTGGGCTCAGGTCCATGACGGCCTGATGACCAAGTGGCTAGAGCGCTCTGTGCCTTCTGCGGGTGACGAAATTGTGATCCTGTCGCTGACACTGGCTTCGCTGACTGGCTTGGCTTTGGCCATCATCAACCGTGTCACCAAGATGGGCCTGCTGTCCAAGCTGGCTGAGCAGGTCACGTTTGTGTTGATGCCTCCGTTGATACTGATTTTCTTGGTGTTGGGCACCATCTTCCTGGGCGTGGCTACGCCTACCGAAGGTGGCGCGATGGGTGCTTTGGGTGCCATCATCTTGGCATTGGGCAAAGGCCGTTTGAGCTTCTCCCTGACCAAGCAAGCATTGGAAAACACCGCAAAACTTGCATCGTTTGTGCTGTTCATCTTGATCGGCTCGACCGTATTCAGCTTTACCTTCAACGCGGCCGACGGCCACATCTGGGTAGAGCATCTGTTTGACAAGATGCCCGGTGGTGCCTGGGGCTTTCTGCTGGTGGTCAACGTACTGGTGTTCATTTTGGGCTGTTTCATCGACTTCTTTGAGATCGCGTTCATTGTGATCCCTTTGCTGGCACCTGTAGCCGAGAAAATCTTGCCTGGCCTGGTCCCTGGCATGAGTCCCGACCAAGCCATGATCTGGTTCGGCGTGATCATTGCGATGAACTTGCAAACCTCATTCTTGACACCACCATTCGGTTTTGCCCTGTTCTACCTGCGCAGCGTAGCCGCCAAGTTTGACTACAAAGACCGTGTGACCGGCCAGCTGATTCCCTCGGTCAAGACCAGTGAGATTTACAAAGGCTCCATTGCCTTCATCGTTTTGCAGTTGATCATGGTGGCCGCTGTCGTTGCCTTCCCGGTGCTGGTGACTGGCGGTATTGAAAAAGCCGAGACGCTCAATGCAGACCAAATCATGCAGCAGCTAGATACACCTAGCCCGGACCAGCCCGCAGATGCCTCGCCCGCTGTTGATGGTGCAGTGAAGGAAGGCGATGTGCTCGCTCCCGCGGCAGATGGTGCCAAAGAAGTTGACCCCATGAAGGCCATGCTGGAAGCGGCTGAAAAAGACGCTAAAAAGTAAACAGACAGCGCCGAAGGGCGCCTTTAAAAAAGGGCCAGGTGGCCCTTTTTTTCCAATGAAGTGAACCAAAAAACAGAAACAAGGACGACAACCCATGCTGACCGCTCTGATACTGATTTTCGTAATGGTGTATGCCGCCATTGCGCTGGAGCACCCGCTCAAGGTCAACAAATCCGCCACCGCGCTGCTGGGTGCGGGGCTGCTGTGGACCATTTATGCCGTCGCTACTGCCGATGCCCACTTGGTGGGTGAGCAACTCAACGAGTCGCTCATGGGCACAGCGCAAATTGTGTTCTTTTTGATGGGTGCCATGGCGATTGTGGAAGTGGTAGACGCCCACAACGGCTTTGAAGTGATTACATCGCGCATCAAAACAACCAAACTCGCCACTTTGATGTGGATGGTAGGGTTTGTTTCGTTCTTTCTCAGTTCTATTTTGGACAATCTGACCACCACTATAGTAATGGTGTCGCTGATGAAGAAGCTGCTGGACCAGCGCGAAGACCGCTTGTTCTTTGCTGGCATCATCGTGATTGCTGCCAACGCAGGTGGTGCCTGGACGCCGATTGGCGACGTAACCACAACCATGCTGTGGATAGGTGGTCAGATCACAGCTATAGAGATCATGAAGGGCTTGTTTATCCCCTCGCTCATCAACTTGCTAGTGCCTCTATGTGTCACGGCTTGGATGCTGGGTTCCCGTCCGGTGATTGCGCCCCAGCGCGTAGAGGGCGAAGAAGTATTTGAAACCACTGCCTTTGAGCGCAACCTGATGTTCACCATGGGATTGGCCATTTTGGTGCTGGTGCCCGTTTTCAAAACCATGACCCACCTGCCGCCCTTTATGGGCATCTTGTTTGGTCTGGGTCTGTTGTGGATGGTGGGTGACCTGGTGCACCGTAAAGAAGAAGACTTGCGCAAGCAACGTCTAACACTGGCCCGCGCGCTGACACGTATCGATATGAGTTCGATTGTTTTCTTTATCGGTATCTTGTTGAGCGTGGCGGTGTTGGAGCACACCCACATTCTGAGTAACATCGCGGGTTGGCTCGATAAGGCGGTAGGCCGCCAGGACATCATCGTTATGCTGATTGGTTTGGTCAGCGCCGTGGTGGATAACGTGCCATTGGTGGCGGCTAGCATGGGCATGTACAGCCTGGAGCAATATCCACCAGACAGTTTTTTGTGGGAATTTATGGCCTATTGCGCCGGCACCGGTGGTTCGATTCTGATCATCGGCTCCGCAGCAGGTGTAGCGGCCATGGGCTTGGAAAAAATTGACTTCATTTGGTACATGAAAAAGATCAGCGGCTTGGCCCTTTTAGGCTATTTTGCCGGTGCAATTTTTTACATCATTGAGTACAACTTGCTGCACTAAACTCCCGAAAACTCAGACAAAAAAAGGCCCCGCATTGCGGGGCCTTTTGCTTGAAAAAGCAGCGTCGAATTACAGCTTCTGTGATTGCATGAAGTTGTCAAAACGCGCTTCTGTAAAGCGGAACCACAAGTTCTCGTCTTTGCGGAAGTCCGAGTAGTCTGCGTACACTTTTTTCCAGTTTTCATTTTTAGCACTGATCTCTGAGTACAGCGCCATTGATTCCTTGAACGCCAAATCGAGCACGTCTTTGGGGAAAGGCAGTACCTTGGTCTTGGCGCCTACGAGCTGCTTGAGCGCGTTGGGGTTCTTTGCGTCGTATTTGGCTTGCATTTCAGTGTGTGCGAAAGCGGCTGCACACTCGATGATGGCCTTGTTCTCGGCAGACAAACCAGCAAAGGCCTTGTCATTAACGAACAGGTCGAGCTGAGGACCGCCCTCCCACCAGCCAGGGTAGTAGTAGAACGGAGCCACTTTGTTCAGGCCCAATTTTTGGTCATCGTAAGGCCCCACCCACTCGGCTGCATCGATCGTTCCTTTTTCCAAGGCAGTGTAAATTTCGCCACCAGGAATGTTTTGAGGCACGCCACCCATGCGCTCAAACACGCGACCAGCAAAACCGCCCACGCGAAACTTCATGCCTTTGATGTCTTTAACGGATTTGATTTCTTTGCGGTAAAAACCACCCATTTGTGCACCCGTGTTGCCCATTGGGAAGTTCACGATGTTGTACTTTGCGTAAAACTCGCGCATCAACTTACCGCCGTTGCCTTGGTACATCCAAGCGGTCATTTGGCGGCTGTTAAGACCAAATGGAATTGCGCAACCCAATGCAAAGGTTTCGTCCTTTCCGTGGAAGTAATAAGGCGCGGTGTGTGCCATTTCCACAGTACCGTTTTGCACGCCATCTACAACACCAAAGGCGGGCATCAATTCTCCGCCAGCGTGGGTCGTGATGGTGAACTTGCCACCAGACATTTCACCCACTTTTTTGGCAAAAGTGTCTGCAGCACCAAAAATGGTGTCAAGGGCTTTAGGAAAGCTGGACGCGAGACGCCAGCGGATAGCGGCAGTCTGCGCATGCACAGCGGGTGCTGCGCCTGCAGCCAAAACGCCAGTGATACCAGCGTTTTTGATTATCGAGCGACGATCCATTTTTTAATACTCCGATTAAGGTGATGTAACAATCTCGTCACCATGGGGTCACCAAGGTACGAGGACTGCGAAGAGTCAGTCGCGATTGTAGGAAGGTAGTACCCCGCTTTGGTGGGGGTTTTCCCTTGAAAACACACCTTAAACAAGGGTGTCTTCAGGGAATTGCAAGCTAACTACGCAGCACGCGCTTGCACTGACAACAATGCTGCAAAACGGTGCATCACAGACGCCTGAATGCCAGCGGTATCCAGGCCCTGCATGGCCATCAATTTCGCGGGATCACCATGCTCAATGAAAGTATCAGGCAAACCCAATTGCAGCACCGGAATTTGCACATTGGCTGCTTGCAAAGCCTCAAGAACGGCACTGCCTGCGCCGCCCATTACAGCACCCTCTTCCAAGGTGACCAGTGCCTGGTGGCTCAGCGCCACCTGCAGCAGCAGCTCAATATCCAGTGGCTTGGCCCACCGCATATTAACCACCGTTGCACCGATAGCCTTGGCCGCCTCCAGCGCTGGATATAGCAATGTGCCAAAGGCCAGCAAGGCAATAGTGCTACCTTGTTGGCGAATTTCGCCCTTGCCAAACGGCAGTCCGTCAAGTGACGCCGGCACCGCGACCCCCGCGCCACTACCGCGTGGGTAGCGCACTGCCACGGGGTGCTCCTGCGCATAGGCCGTGCTTAGCAGCTGGCGACATTCCGCCTCGTCTGCGGGGCACGCCACGCTCATGTTGGGAATACAGCGCAAAAACGGAATGTCATAGGCACCAGCGTGAGTAGCTCCATCTGCCCCTACCAAGCCCGCGCGATCCAACGCAAACACGACTGGCAGGTTTTGTATAGCTACGTCGTGAATGAGCTGGTCGTACGCGCGCTGCAAAAAAGTCGAGTAAATCGCCACCACTGGCTTCAAACCTTCGGTGGCCAAACCGCCGGCAAAGGTCACGGCATGCTGCTCGGCTATGCCTACGTCAAAATATCGTGCCGGGAAACGTTTTTCAAACTCCACCATGCCCGACCCTTCGCGCATGGCGGGGGTGATGCCCACCAAACGTTCATCTTGGGCGGCCATATCGCACAGCCAGTTACCAAACACTTGTGTAAACGTTGGTTTGGAAGGAGTGCTGGACTTCACCAGCCCCACTGCTGGGTCAAACTTACCCGGGCCATGGTAGGCCACGGGGTCAGCCTCAGCCCGCTTGTAACCT
Source organism: Pseudomonadota bacterium (assembly GCA_041165385.1). GTDB lineage: Bacteria > Pseudomonadota > Gammaproteobacteria > Burkholderiales > Burkholderiaceae_C > Allorhodoferax. The sequence continues at coordinate 7,286 of JBEANP010000133.1, forward strand.
TGGCCTTTTTTGGTGACCACATGCAGAAACTGCGGGCCCTTGAGTTTGCGAATGTTTTCCAGCGTGGGAATCAAGGAATCCAGGTCATGCCCGTCAATGGGGCCGACGTAATTGAAACCAAATTTCTCGAACAAGGTGGCGGGCACTACCATGCCCTTGGCGTGTTCCTCAAACCGCTTGGCTAGCTCAAACAGCGGCGGCGCGCCTTTAAGCACGTTTTTACCCACACTTTTAGCCGCAGCA
>JBEANP010000134.1:0-7523 GCA_041165385.1 Pseudomonadota bacterium
TGAACGCGCACTTGTTTCACGCGGGCTTCGATGTCAGCAGCAGCGCCAGCACCGTCGATGATGATGGTGTTTTCTTTGCCCACTTCGATGCGCTTGGCAGAACCGAGGTCAGCCAAAGTCACTTTTTCCAGTGTCAAGCCGATTTCTTCAGCGATCACTTTGCCGCCAGTCAGGATAGCTATGTCTTCCAACATGGCTTTGCGACGGTCACCAAAGCCAGGAGCCTTAACAGCCACCACCTTCAGGATGCCACGGATGGTGTTCACCACCAAAGTTGCCAAGGCTTCACCTTCGACATCTTCAGCAATGATCAACAAAGGACGGCCAGCTTTAGCGACTTGTTCCAAGGTAGGCAGCAGGTCACGGATGTTGCTGATCTTCTTGTCGAACAACAAAACAAACGGGTTGTCCAGCAATGCGGATTGCTTTTCTGGGTTGTTGATGAAGTAAGGAGACAGGTAACCGCGGTCAAACTGCATACCTTCAACCACGTCGAGTTCGTTTTGCAAAGACTTGCCGTCTTCCACAGTGATAACGCCTTCTTTGCCCACTTTGTCCATGGCGTTGGCGATGATTTCACCAATGCTGTGGTCGCTGTTAGCGGAGATGGAGCCAACTTGGGCGATCTCTTTGGACGTGGTGGTGGCTTTGGAAGCTTTTTTCAGCTCTTCGATCAGGGCAGTCACTGCCTTGTCGATGCCGCGCTTCAGGTCCATCGGGTTCATGCCAGCAGCAACGTACTTCATGCCTTCGTGCACGATGGCTTGGGCCAGCACGGTAGCGGTTGTGGTGCCGTCACCAGCGTTGTCAGAAGTTTTGGAAGCAACTTCCTTGACCATCTGCGCGCCCATGTTTTGCAGCTTGTCTTTGAGTTCGATTTCCTTGGCCACGGACACACCGTCTTTGGTCACGGTAGGGGCGCCGAAAGAACGCTCCAACACTACGTTACGGCCTTTGGGGCCCAGTGTCACTTTGACCGCGTTGGCCAAAATGTTCACGCCTTCAACCATGCGAGCGCGGGCTTCGCCGCCGAAAATTACGTCTTTTGCTGCCATGTTATGACTCCAATAAATTCAAAATTTGTTAACCAATGACCTTTGTCGGGGAAAGAATTGCGTAGCGAGCGGATGTCAGGCTAGGCGGCCGGAGCGCAGCAACCGGAACGTACTTCTGTACGTGAGGATTGCGAGCACCGCCCAACGACGCATGGCATTCGCGCAGTAGCAATTACTTCTCGACAACTGCGAACAGGTCGTCTTCTTTCATCACCAACAGCTCGTCGCCGTCAACCTTGACGGTTTGACCAGAGTATTTGCCGAACAAAACGCGATCGCCAACCTTGACGGTCAAAGCTTTGGTTTCGCCTTTGTCATTGGTCTTGCCGGGGCCAACAGCCAACACTTCGCCTTGATCAGGCTTTTCGGCGGCGCTGTCAGGAATGACGATGCCGGAAGCTGTTTTGGTTTCGTTCTCGACGCGTTTAACAATCACGCGGTCTGCCAATGGGCGCAGTTTCATGAGGAGTCTCCTTAAGGTTTAAAACAAATACGGATCAGTAGGTTAGTGTTGTTAGCACTCGTTACTGGTGAGTGCTAATGATAAGGGCTTTTCAACGGGTTTCAAGTGCCTCAGATCGAAAGTCACTGGCTGTGCGCGTGAAGTTGAAATTCAATGCGGGCTGAGCCTTAAGAATCTGTAAAGGCGGCATTTATAAACTCGTTTGCATGCAGCTACATGCCTCTATTGCGCCACTCCAAAACCTGATCTCATCAGGTGGGTCGACACAATGCTCCTAGGCTCTTGGCACTGCGACGCGCAAATGCAGCAGGAGCACAGGACGCTCGTGAAAGCTTATGTGGGTTGGGATATGGGGGCGTTTGACGATTGGCTCTTTAATAGTCCAACTTGGCGTAATTTCCCCAAGGTGCGTCAACAGCTATTGGACCAGCGCATGCAACTGGCCCGCGATTGCAGTGATTCCAGTTTGCAGGCTGTGCTACTTTGTGAAAAATTGCGCCAGTGAGGTCAAAAGCACTTTTACAGTGCCAAGTTTGAAAATGCACCATGTAAGTACTAAATTGAGCCCTGTAGAGGTTGCGCGCATTCAGCGTCGATGGCTACACCTGCTTGTGGTGGGCAGAAGTATGGTGCTTTGACGAGCAGTTGTGGGTAGCGGGAGCACCGAAGAACTTTGCAGGTTATATGCCGCTAGCGCGTTAAGTCGTTTGCAATCAAAAACTTCTGCAGTTCATTGCTGTTGGATATTTCCAGCTTGGCGCGGCAGCGTGCCAAGTGGTTTTCTACGGTACGGTGGTCTATGGGGCTTTCGGGCTTGCGTGCCGATAGGGTACGGGCAATTTCTTTGGCGGCGTTGCCCTCGGCGTACAACACTGCCACTTCACATTCACGTTCCGTGAGCTTGCCCCATTTGGCTATGGCGGCTTGGGTTGTGACGAATCGCTTCCATGATTCGCCGGCATGCACACTGGCTAGTTCAATGTGATGGATGAGCGATTCGTCATTGCATGGTTTTTCAAGCCATGCGAGCGCACCGTTTTTAACCGCTTGAACTGCTGTGGGAATGTCTCCATGGCCCGAGAGAAAAAGCACCGCCATGGGGCTGCGCTGCACGCGCAAAGTCTCAAATACTTCCAGCCCGCTCATGCCTTGGCCCAAGTTGTTTTCCAGCCGCAAGTCGAGTACCACCACGCCAGAATTTTGGAGTTGGGCTTGGCTTAAAAATGCTTCTCCGCTGGAGAAGGTCTGTACCGCATAGTGGCGCGACAACAGCAAATTGCCAATCGAGCGACGCACCGCGTTGTCATCGTCCACTACGTAAATATTGATGCTCATTCTGAAACAGGCAAATAAACGGAGAATACAGCGCCGCCAGTGGTGCCATTTTCAGCCACCAGCCGCCCACCATGGCCCTCCACAATAGTGCGGCATATATTAAGACCCAAGCCCAGGCCATTTTTTTTGGTCGTGAAAAAAGGTTCGAATAGTTTGTGGGCTACGTCGGGCGCAATGCCGGTGCCGCGGTCAGTAACGCGTATTACCAGACGTGCGCCGTCCATGCCAGTCAAAACCCCTACAACGCGCTGCACTGGTGGCATGGTGTGCATGGCCTGCAGTGCGTTCATGATGAGGTTCATAACCACTTGCTCCAACAGAACACGGTCCGCGGTGATAGGTGGCAGCGGTGAGGTTAGAGATGTTTCCACGCGCGCCTTGCGCTGGCGCACTTCAAACTTTAAGAGCGCCAGTACATTGCCAATGGCGTCATTGACGTCGCATGGCTGAAAGCCAGGCGTTTGCTGTCGCGCGGGCTCGCGGATGCGGTCCATCACGTCCTTGGCGCGCTGTGCTTGCTCTTTGATAGCGTCCAAATTTTCTATGACCAAGGCGGTGCGATTTTGTTCAGAGAATGCCTTTGCCGCACTGGCAAAGTTGGCCATGGCCATGAGCGGCTGGTTCAATTCGTGGGCCAATGTTGAGGCCATTTCGCCCAAGCTGGCCTTGCGTTGCGCGTGCTGAATTTGTTCGACTTGAATACGCTGCTGTTCTTCGGCTTTTTTCTGCGCGGTAATGTCCACCACCGAGCTCATCCAGCCACTGTGTTGTCCGTTGGCACCAATCAGTGGCGCGGTGTAGACCATGGTGTTGACATCATGCCCTTGCTTGTGCCGCACGCGCGCTTCAAAGCCGGTGAGTTCGGCCCGGCCGCTCAGGGCTGCGTCGTTGGCGCGCCAATGGTCTTCGGTGTCGTCGGGGTGCCAATAGGGGTAGGGCGGCAAGCGGCCCATGAGTTCGTCTGCGCTGTAGCCAATCATGTCGCACATGGCGTGGTTGACGTAGATGATATGACCCTGCAAGTCCCGCGCGCGCATGCCGACTAACAGAGAATCTTCCATGGCTTTACGAAACGAATGCGCCGCTTGCAGTTCTTGAGTGCGCTCGGCCACCCGGTTCTCTAGTTCCTGGCGCATAAAGCCCAACTGGGCTAATCTGCGTTCGCGCTGCAGCCAGTACATCACCCCCAGAATCAGCACAATAGCCACCAGTATGGCAATGGCTACAGCGACGCTGCGAACCCACGCAGCGGGCCCCAAGTCTGACATCACCACCAGTGTCCAGCCATAGTCTTTGAGCCACTCCTCATTGGCCAGATAATCATGTTTACGGCCTTTGAATTGGGTTTGAATGCGGTAGTCGGTGTTTTGATCGGCCCGTGTAACTTTCCATGGCACATAAGAAAAATTGGCCTGTTTGCCGTAGGGCAAGTGTTGTGTGAGCCATTGCATGTCATGCAGGTTAAGTACTTGGGTGGCCAGATAGAGCCAAGACGGATCTGCACCCAAAAATACAATGCCGCGTGCGTCTAGCAGCACTACGGGGTCGCCACCATTGCGCCAAGCTTCCTCAATTTCGCGCAACGATACCTTGATGGCTATAACCCCCATCACCTGACCATCTGCCATGACGGGTGCAGACAAAAACAAGCCAGGAACTCTGGTGGCACTGCCTACCGCGTAGTAGAAACCATGGCTGCCGGAGCGTGCCTCCTTGAAGTAGGGTCTGAACGAATAATCGTCACCCACAAAAGAGATAGCGGCGTTCCAATTGCTGGCTGCCAGTGTGCGTCCGTTGGCGTCCATCAGGTACAACGCGTCAGCACCGACTCTGCGATTGACCTCTTGCAGGTAGTCATTTACCCGACTCAGGCGCGCACGATCGGTGGGCTTTTGCAGCAGTTGAACCATATCGACATTGCGCGCAATGGTGAAGGGCACGTCTTGGTAGCGGTTTACCGTGCCGCGCAGGGCCAGTTTTTGCACTTCCAGGGTGCGTTGGTTGGCCTGGGTCAGCGCTTGTATTTCACGTCGGCTGGCCCATTCACCGAATTCGTAAATCAGCACCAGGCACAACACGCCATAGAACCCAATCGTCAGCCAGCGTGCAAATTGTCTGAAACTGCGCAGCATTAAAAGTCCACCGCCGGCCGCATGGAAGATGATTTGATAAAACGCCACCGCCCAATCCAAATGGTTGACACCAGCGTGGCGCAGCCCGCCAGTGCAACAATCGTTAATGGGTACTGCCATGCACCGCCATAGGCATCAAATAGCGAGGCTTTGAGTGCGCGCACCACCCATGTCAGCGGCAACCAAGGGCTGATACTGGTAAAAAATCCGCCACTAAGCTCTACCGGCAGCACACCGCCGGAAGAGGTGATTTGCACGGCCAAGAAGATCATGGCGAAAGCCTTACCAGCGTCACCAAAGGCCCGCGTCAAGGCAAACACAATGGTTAAAAAAGTGACCGATGCCACGCCCAGCACCAACACGAACGCTACCGGGTGTGCCACTGAAATTTTCAGCACCACTACCACCGCAAACCACACACAGGCGGCTTGCAAAAGCACGATGCTTGCAGGGACAGTAATTTTCCCAAGCGCCTGTGCCAACCGTGAGAAGAACTGTGCGTGGCGCGGCAGTACCCGTAAATGCACCAAAAACGCGGCTATACCTGCCCCCAACCACAGCGCAGCAGGTATGACGTTGGGCGCAAAGGCGCTACCGCTGTTGGCTACAGTGGCTTCTATTTCCAGCTGAGGTTGCACCGATGTGGCCAATCCTTGAGCGCTGCCGTCGGGTTGATCTACGGCTGCGGGCAGGGCGCTTTGCAGTAGGTCCATGCCCGCATTCACGCGGTCGGCACCGGCTTTGACTTTCTGGGTGCCCTCGGCCAGAGCAACGGTGCCCGCATTGAGGCTGCGAGCACCGCTGTCCAGTTCGTCGAGCTGGCTGTCGGCAGGCAGTTTCCCCACCATAGCGCGCACCCCGGTTTGCAGGGTACGCATGCCGGTGGTGACTGCATTCACGCCGGTGGACAAACTGGCGCTGCCATCTATGAGTTTTTGCTGCGCAGTGGTGGCGGTTTGCAAGCCGCCATCGAGTTGGCTGGCGCCGTTGTGGACTTGGTCTAACCCATCTACTACGCTGGCAGGCACTAGCAAGCTGGACTTGGCCTCTGCGCGAAACGTAGCCACCCCATCCACCAAGCGTTTGCTGCCGTCTTTGAGGTCATCCAGGCCTTTGCCCATGTCGATTTGTGCTGCCGCCAATTCTTCTGCGCCGGCCTTCAGCCGGTTGAGTTCGGAGTTGCGGGCCCGGTTGGCTTCCATGGTTTTGAGGCCGACAGCCAGCTGTTTTACGCCGCTGGTGAGTTGGGTTACCCCGTCGCTGATGAGGTCGCTGCCTTTGGCTAAGGTATTGGCGCCGCTGGCGGTTTGGGTGGCGCCCACAGCCAGCTCCTTTACCCCGCTGCGCAGCTGGGCTACGCCTTCGTGCAGGCGGTCCACGCTGCGTTGGGAGCCGGCTGCGCTGGATAGCACCAATTTCCAGCGCCGTTCGTTCAGGGTTTCATTCACGTCGTGGCCCAGCTCTTGTGCAAACAGCTTGGCAATGCGTGCGCTTTCGAAATTGTTGCCTTCAGAGGTGAACACCACTATTTTTCCGGCACCTGCCTCTTTGCCTGGGACTGCGTTGGAGCTGAAGTCTTTGGGAATAATGAGCGCAAATGCCAGCTGCCCTGCGCGCACTTGGCGTCGTGCGTCTTCAGCATCCAAAATGTCTTTAAACCCAAAGGTTTGTTTTTTTCGCAGGCCGTTGGCCACATCCCAGCCCATATTGAACACGTGTTCGCGGTATTCCACGCCTTCGTCAAGGTTGACCAGGCCCACGGGCAGGGCGCCCGAGTGGGCTTCTGGGTCCCACACGCTGGACAGGTAAATCAGTGCATACAGCGCGGGTATGAGTGCAACTAAGGCCGTGGCTAGCAATAGCTTTGGGAAGCGCGCAAAAAACTGAACCTCAGCGCGGACGATGAAAGCGACTTGAGCGAACAGCTTCATGACAAATAGTCCACTGCCGCGCCTACCAGCGCACGCCAATGGCAGAAAACAATTTGCTCAAGACAAACAGGGGGCCCACCCAGAGGTACTGGATGTCTTCAAAAAACGAAGGTTTTTTGCCCTCGATCTTGTGGCCCACAAACTGAAAAATCCAGGCCCCCACAAACAGCGCTACCGATGTTGCGAACAGCACGCCCGCTGCATCCAACGCGTGCAGCCCTGCCAGCATGGCGATGCTGATCACCGCCATACAAGCAAAAAACACCACCGAGAGCCGCGCGTAATACACCATGCTGGCCGCCACAAAAAAATACGCCAGCCACGGGTGAATGGCAAAAATGAGCCCGGTCAGGCTGAGCATGATCACCGGGATTGCCACGTAGTGAATGCGCTCGTTGGTGGGGTGGGTGTGGCTTTGGCCGTAGTGGGCCAGTAGCTGGTCAACACGGCGATTGCTGGGCGTGGAAGCGGTGTGCATGGGTGTCTCTTGTCGTGGTTATATGGAATGTCAGGAACGGTAACGGGCAATGGCACGCTGGTCAATCTGCTGCGCAAGCCACCACACCCAGCGGCCTTCAAACGTCAGCGGCCCCCAGTTGCCAATGGC
>JBEANP010000135.1:0-7513 GCA_041165385.1 Pseudomonadota bacterium
CCCGACCGACCTTTGCCTGCATCATTGCAATAGCCGTGGCTGTGTCGGTAAATGTGCTCGTCCAGATCGGCCAGTCCACCGGGCAACCAGAGTTTGCAAAAAGGGTGTCAATTTCCGGGACCAAGTTTCGGCGCAGGCTGCCGTCGCAAAGCGCTGCTTCAAGTGTGAGGTTGTCCTGCAAGCTGAGGTCTGCAATCAAGGCGCCGCTGACCAGCCTGACAGTGATGTCGGAGCGTTGGCTGAGTGTCCGGATGTCGGAGGCCATGGATGCTTCATCAGACCACATGGCAACCAGTACACCACCACGGTCAAGACGAAGGGACTGCCCTCCCATACAAACCTGGCCGAAAATTCCCCGAACTGTCGATGCGTCAGTGCCAGGCAGTGGAAGGTTTGTCATCGCTCACACGCGCCATCAACAGATCTTGTCGATACAGCAACTTCCATTTTTGACGACCTATTCTTGCAAGGTTGACTTGGGCATTTTGTTGCGGATTGTAATTAGTTGTTATAGGAGTAGTCCGGTTCCATCCGGGTTGTGCCCGTTTTCAAGGCTTTCGCACGAATGCAAAGTTATTTGCATCAAGAGGGACTGCACAAGCAAACGGGACCCAGGGAGCTATTTTGAACAATTTTACAAGTCAAATAGGCTGCTCGCCCTCGTGGAATATGCGTTGTTAGCTATGAAAAATATAGCAAAATTGGGGATATCGACCCTCAAGGCCCCTTGACCACCAGTGTTCCGTTGAATGTCACGTCACGGGCCGTAGCGCCAATAGCACCGCCGCGCAAAACCGCGTTGTTGAACGCTACGGTGCGCCCGTCCGTGCCGACCGTCACCCCGGTGCAAGGTGGAAGGCCGATGCCCGCGCCGTTGGCAAGGCACCCTAGCAATTCACTGGCAATGCCCACAGTGGCTTGCACGCGCACCACGCTGCCAGCCGCCACCTCCACCGTTACCAGGCTAATGCCGGACTGCGCTGGTGTGCCCAGTACGCTGAAGGTCAATGTGCGGGTGCTGTTGAGTGACTCTACGTTGCTGGTAACTGGCGTGAAGCCGCCCACAGCGTCGTTGCTGGTCAGATTGCCGCTGGTGCGTGCGAAGTCCACCGTGCCGTTGAGTACCAAGCCACCGCTGAGTGGCGTGTTGGCAAACGTCAGTTGGGTGCCGCTGCCATCTACCACTGTGGTGTTGCAGGCGTTGGTACAAGTAGACAAGGTTGCTGGCGGTACCACGCGGGTGACCGAGAAGGGCGCGTTGCCAGTTTTCTGTAAAGAAAGGATGGAGGTGTCTGATAAACGCAGCGAAATCGTTCGCATGCTGGTACCGCCGCCCAGGTCGATCACGCTGTCGGTGCTGCCCAGCACGCTCACAGAAGTGCCCCCCACCGTCAGGTTGCTGGTGCTGCCACCGGGCAGGTCTGCCACGGTCCAGGCGGCGCCGGGTGCGTCGCCCGTCAGGGTGCCATTTAGGGTGCGGGTGCCCGACAAAGCCAGGCCGGCAAAGCTCACTTGCACTGGGTGCGTGGCCCCGTTGGAGGGGTTGACGGTGACCGTGCAGTTGCTATAGCAGGTGTTCAATTCACCTGTGGCGGAGTTGTACAGCGTCACGCTGTAGCCGGTGCCGGAAGTGGGTTCTATTTTCACTTCCCGTTTGTCTGTGGTGAAGCCCGCACCGATTGCGCGCTGGGTTTCTACAAAAAATCGGTAGCTAGCACGCGACGCGCTGGACGCCACCGACACCTCAAATCCGGTAGCTTGGGGGGTGAAGTCCGCCAGCCCGCTCACCGTCAAAGTGCCGGTTGCGCTGGGCGAACCGCTGGAGCCGCTACCGCCGCTAACGCCTGTGCCCGCTGCCGGTTGTGCGGCCGCAAAAGCGGTTGCCAATGTGGCGGGGTTGCTGTTTGCCAGCAGCGTAGCCAGCGGCGTGCCATTTGCCACCATTTGCGAAATAGCGGTCAGCGCAGTTCCGTAGCTGTTGATGCCAGTGCCAAAGGCTGGCAATGTGCCATTGATGTCCAGGCCAGCGGGCAGGCTGAAGGTGGTCAACAGCTGCGTGGCGGCTGCGCTAAAGGCCGCTGCATTCAAAGTGCCGCTGCCACCCACATTAGCAACCGCTGCATTCAGTGCAAGGGTTGTCAGCGGTGTCAACATGGCGCTGACTGACCCACCGTTGGCGGTGATCAGTGTGGACAGCGGGTTGCCCGCTGGCAACGTTGTCAGTACGCTGGTGATCTCGTCAACATACGTGCCACCACTGGCCTGCAGCCACAGCGGCCCGCTGCCCGCTGGCAGGCTGAGCGTGTAGTTGCCGTTGGCGTCGGTAGTGACACAGCTGCCCAATGCCGCGCCTTGCGCGTTACCAGCCAGCGCAAATGCGCAGACCTGGGCGCCGTTCACCGGGCCTTTGACTACCGCACCACTGAAGGTGGTGGTGCCGCCGCCGCTGCCTCCGCCACACGCCGCTAGGGCCATAGCCGCTGCAGCGGAAATCAGAATTTTCGATGTAAACATAGCGTTGCGCAGAGGGTTGTTTGTGTGGCGTGTCATGGTCAGCGTTCCATCTTCATGCGCGCCACCAACATGCCGGTGGCGCTGGTAAGCCCGGTCCCCACGATTTGCGGGTACTTGACGGGGTCGGCAATCACCTCGCGCTCGGTGCTGTCGCTACTGTCTTTGCTGCCAATGGCCAGTTTCAACAGACCCACGGCCACAGCGCCCACTACATCGCCGGTGGTCGTGGCTTTTTCGCGCACTTCCGAAAAAGCAGCGCTGCTGAGCGATAGCGTGTGGTTCATGGTGACGGTGCTGCGCATGGGGCCCGACTGCACGCCCATCATCACGTTGTCGACGCTGGGAAACACCTTGGCGGACGTGGTGGCTGCGCCAGACAGGCTGCCAAAAAAGCCTTTGCTCTCGTTCGCCAGTTGCGCAAAGTTCACCCGCAAGCGGACTTCAATCAGGCTGGCGTCCAGCTCGGCGGCCAGTTGAATGGTGTCAGAAATAGCCCCCACCGCCGCAAAGCCACCACCGATGTCGGACAAGGCACCAAACAGACTTTTGCTCTTGGCACTGTTGCCGCCGCCCATCTTGGCAAAGCCATACAAGCCCAAGCCGGGCGGGGATATCACCATACTGCTGTCGGTCTTGACGGGGGCCGGACTGCCTGCGGCCACCAGCTTGCGGTAGGAGGGCGCAGCCACTACCTGCTGCGCATCCAAAACTTCCACTCCACTGGTTTTCAGGTCCGACAGAAAGCCCAGGTACAACGCATCGGTAATGGCCTGAAACTCTGCCTCACCCACGCCCAGCAGCTTGAAATACGACGTCATGCTGGAGCGCCCACCCGAACCAAAACTTGATGTCTGCGCACTCACGTTGTCGGCGGTAATGAACTCCACCGCAAACACCGGTACGGCTACCCGTTTGATGCCCTTGAGCGCTTTGGTGTCCGCAATCGTGAAGCCCTTCACCGCAGCCTGCTCCGCGTTGAAAGCCGCGTCTACCGTCAGGGGCGACAGCTCATCTTTGGCGTAGCCTGCCTGTGCAGCGGCCAGCAACAGCGTGGCCAACCCTAATTTGATACCGGCAGATATTTGAGCCATGGAGCCACCTCGTGTTGAAGAAACGTGCATTTGTGCAGCGCGAGTGTCTCTTTGGCTTGCTGGCTTGAACATCGCATTTTCATGTGACACGGGTAGCACCACAGCGGCTGCTGGCGCTCCCTATACTGCGGTATAGCCATTGGCGATGTGCGCCGACAGCCCTATCCAAAGACGTGATGGAACAAATACTTTTGGTTGAAGACGATGCCGCCACCGCAAGTTGGCTGGCTGGCTTGTTGACAACACTGCCCGGCACGCAGCCGCCAGCCATTTGTTCCACCGCGCAGGCCGCGCTGGACTGGTTGGAGCACCACCGGCCCGACATCGTGCTGGCCGATTTGGGCCTGCCCGACCTGCCCGGCACCGACGTAATACGTGCCGCCACCCAGCGCTACCCGGAGTGCGATGTGCTGGTGATCACCGTGTTTGGCGACGAGGCCCACGTCATGGCTGCATTGGCAGCAGGTGCCAGCGGCTACCTGGTGAAAGACGCCAGCCTGACCAATATGCAAGAACACCTGGCCCACTTGCGCAACGGCGGCTCTCCCATGACGCCGCGCATTGCCCGCATGCTGATTCGCCAATACCAAGGCAATCAGGGCAACCCAGGCCAGCAGACAACAACACCCGCCACCATCCCATGGCCGGGGCTAGGTAGCGAGCTGTCTACCCGCGAAACCGAAGTACTCACCGGCATTGCCAAAGGCTTTAGCTACACCGAGGTAGCTACCGCGCTGGCGGTGTCTACCAACACGGTGCGCACGCACATCAAGCGTATTTACCAAAAGCTGGCGGTCAACTCGCGTTCTGAAGCGGTGTACGAATACAACCAATTGCAAAGCCAACGTGGTCAGCCGCCCCTGCAGTAATTCACATTGCATGGTGCTCAGGCGTTGGGCCTGTGTGCTGCTGCTGTGCTGCGCAGGGGCTGTGGCGGCTGCAGAGGTGCCACACCGTGATGTGCTGCAGATCACCGAGGCGCTGCGCAGCGATGCCGGTGATGTGCTGCCCACTCGCGCCCCTGACCTTTACGCAACCCCCAACCCCGCCGCAGTGCAGCGTGTCGTGCTGCCCGACAACTGGGACAGCACCCACCCCAGCGACTCGCGCTACGTTTGGTACACATTGGCCCTTGAAACGCCACAGGCTTGGCGCGACCTAGCACTGGGCGTGTACCTGCCCGCAGTGGGTATGAACGCCGAGCTGTACCTCAATGGCATGCGCATGGGCAGCATCGGACGGATGGAAGAGCCGGTCACCCGGCACTTCTACACCCCGCTGCTGTTCCACATGCCCGTTGGCCTGCTCAGGGCTGTGGGGGAGCACAACGTACTGCAGATTTTGGTAGTTGGCTACCCCAAGCACCGCAATGGTTTGGGCACGGTCTATGTTGGGCCCATGGAGCCGCTTCGCGCTGCCTGGCTGTGGCGCGGCTTTTGGCAAAACACCGGCACGCTGATCAGCTCGGTGCTCACGCTGATGTTGGGGGCCTATGTGTTGATGCTGTGGGCGCGCGAGCGCAGCAACGCGGTGTTTGGCTGGTTTGGGCTGGCCGCGTTGGTGTGGGGCTTGCGCAATCTGAATCTGGTGGTTACCGAGCTGCCGTTTTCCAATTTGTTGTGGAGCAAGTTGTCGGTTATTGGTGCGGTGGGTTTCGTCGGGTTTTTCGCGCTGTTTACCTTGCGGTATTGCGAGTTTGCCGATCCACGCCCTGCCAGCCTTCTTGCGTCTTGGTTGGGGTGGCGGCAACGGGTCATCTGGGCATTTATGGTGATGGCACCCGTAGCCCTGTTGATGGGCGAGGATTTTGAGAAGACGCGGGCTATTTTTAAATACGTCGGGTTCTTTGGCATCGCCCTGACTTGCTGGACGCAGGCCAAGCTGTCTGCATTGGCGTGGCGAGCCCGTTCGACCGAAACCATTTTGATTGCGCTGGCCGGTTTGGTCTACATCGCGCTGATGCTCAACGACTACGCCGTCACCAACGACCAGCATTTACTGGGCCAGTACTACCTGCGCCAATACGCCGCCATGCCCCTCTTTATTGCCGTGGGCGCGATGTTGACCCGGCGCTATATCGCCGCACTGGAGCAAACACGCCAACTCTCTGAGTCCCTGCAAACGCAGGTGCAAGACCAGCACGACCTATTGGTCCGCAATTTTGAGAAGCTGCGCCACGTAGAGCGCGAGAAAACCCAAGCCCTGGAGCGCGAGCGCCTCATGCGCGACCTGCACGACGGCCTGGGCTTGCACCTTTTGTCCGCCATGGTGCAGGCACGCACGCCGGGTGCGGATATGGCATTGCTGTCCAGCACCCTGCAAGACTGTCTTGACGACCTGCGCGTGGCCGTCGACTCTTTGGCCGGGGATGAGCGCGACCCGGTTGCCGTGCTGGGTACGCTGCGCTTTCGCATGGCCCCGCGCATGGAGGCTGCAGGGGTGACACTGGCATGGGAAATTGACGACCACATCCCCGAACTTCCTTGGCTGGATCCCCACAAGGTGCTGCACCTGCTGCGCATCGTGCAAGAAGCGCTGACCAACGCCATGCGCCACAGCCAGGCCACGGTGGTCACCATGTCCGTGCGCAATGCGCACCTGGAAAACGGCGCGCATTATGTCGAAGTAGCGGTTCGTGACAACGGTGTGGGCCTGCAACCCAATGCCAGCGGCGGTCTTGGCGGTAGTGGCGGGCACGGTGTGGGTAACATGCACGTTCGCGCCAAGAGCTTGGGCGGTTGGCTACACATAGACGATGGCCCGCCGGGATGCAAAGTCGTGTTGAACGTGCCGGTAGACCCGGCGTCGGCAACGCCGCAAGCCCCAATTTCTAGAGAAAATAAGCCTGTAGCGCCCGTGTAATATAGTTGTTTAGCTATGAAAAGTGTAGCAAAATTGAAAACCTCTGCGTCTCAAAAACTCGATCTCTACCTCGATTTGATCCGTTGGAACCGCCCTGCGGGCTGGCTGCTGCTGCTGTGGCCATCGCTGAGCGCCTTGTGGCTGGCGTCTGGTGGCTTTCCGGGCTGGCATCTGATTTTGGTGTTTACGTTGGGCACCATCCTGATGCGCAGCGCAGGCTGCTGTGTCAACGACGTGGCCGACCGCGAGTTTGACCGCCACGTGAAGCGTACCGCTCAGCGCCCGGTAACACGCGGCGCGGTGTCGGTCAAAGAGGCGCTGGCTTTGGGCGCCGTGCTGGCCGCTTTGGCGTTTTTGCTGGTATTGACCACCAATACAGTGGCAGTGGCCTGGTCGTTCGCAGCGCTGGCGGTGGCGCTGGTGTACCCGTATGCCAAGCGCTTTGTCTCCATGCCGCAGGCGGTGCTGGGAGTGGCGTTCAGCTTTGGCATTCCTATGGCGTTTGCCGCAGTGCAGGCAGAAATTCCCCTCTCCGCCTGGGTGCTGCTGCTGGGCAATTTGTTCTGGGTGCTGGCCTATGACACCGAATACGCCATGGTGGACCGCGACGACGACCTGCGCATCGGCATGAAAACCTCGGCCATCACCTTGGGCCAGTGGGACGTGGTGGCGGTCATGGTCTTTTATGGCCTGCACTTGGCCATTTGGTCCTGGGTGGTGTTGCCGGTGCTGGCGGGGTGGGGCTGGTGGATGGGTGTTGCGGTGGCCGCGGTGCAGGTGTTGTGGCACTGGAGCCTGATTCGTACCCGCACCCGCGAAGGGTGCTTTAAAGCCTTTCGGCTGAACCATTGGGTGGGCATGGCGCTTTTTTTCGGTATCGTAGTGGCTTATCTTTAGGCCGCTTGACCCCTGTCATGTAGCGTTCATCCGCACACCGCATAATTCGGGGTAATTTATTTCAGGCACCTCCAAATGACGCGTGTAGATGATTTTCGCCTTCGCTTAGGGGAAAAAGAACTGGTTCCCATCATGGTGGGCGGTATGGG
>JBEANP010000136.1:0-7500 GCA_041165385.1 Pseudomonadota bacterium
GTGGATAACTTTGTGTAAAACCTAGGTTGGACTATGCCGCAAGCCACGCTAGGCCGCGCGTTTGACAAAATGATGACAAAACAAGCAACTAAAACTTTAATGAAATCAATCGCTTACAGCCCCGCGTGGTGCTTTGGAGCCCTCGTGTCCGATGATGCATTCAACAATTTGCGTGTGGGAAACCTTGGACATGGCGGGTGTGCAATGCGATCGACACGTTTGTATGTTTGAGCCAGTATCTACGACTGCTTCGCGTATTTGGGCCGTTGGAGCCTTGTGCCGTGCGGTAGGCGACGCATTGGACGCACGGTTTAACCCAGTTTCTGTGTCGGGCGAAATCAGTGGCTTCACCAAAGCGGCCAGTGGCCATTGCTATTTCACCCTGAAAGATGAAACTGGCCAGATGCGCTGTGCCATGTTTAGGAGGGCGGCCAGTGCCTTGAGTTTTATGCCACGCGACGGTGAGCGCGTTGAGGTGCGCGGGCGATTGGGTGTGTACGAGCCCCGTGGCGAGTTGCAACTGGTGGTTGAATCGCTTAGCAAAGCCGGGCAGGGCACATTGTTTGAGCAGTTTTTGTTGCTCAAAGCCAAACTCGAAGCGCAAGGGCTATTCGATTCTGCACGTAAACGCCACATTGCCGCCATGCCCCGCGCCATCGGCGTCGTCACTTCATTGGGTGCCGCAGCCTTGCACGACGTGGTGACGGCGCTGCAACGCCGGGTGCCCCACATTCCGGTCGTCATTTCACCCGCTTCGGTGCAAGGTGCAAGCGCCGCAGCCGAGCTGGTGCAGGCGCTGGAATCGCTTTGCAAAATGGCGGACGGAGATGCCAGAACGGCCGTGATTGACACCATTTTGGTCGTGCGCGGCGGTGGGTCTATGGATGATCTTTGGGCTTTCAATGATGAGCAATTGGCCTATGCGATTGCCCGCAGCCCAGTGCCCGTGATCAGCGGTGTGGGGCATGAAACCGACTTCACAATTGCCGATTTTGTGGCAGATTTGCGCGCTCCAACGCCCACCGCAGCGGCCGAGTTGGCTGCCTCCCCAGCACAGGTATGGTTGGATTTCTTGGAGCAAGCCCATGGCCGTTTAGAGGATGCCGTTGCACGCCATGTGGATCGACAAAGTCAACGCTTGGACGTGGCTGCCGCACGCGTTGGGCGTCCATCGGCGGTAGCCCACAAGCGCCGGCTTGAGTTGGCATCCCTTGGGCAAACATTGGGCCATGCCGTTCGGGTGGCGCATAGAGGGCACCAAACGCAGTTCACCCAGCGGTCCCAAGCCCTACCTCGGGCGATGGCATCAGCGCTGCAAAGCGCTCGTCGACGCTTGAGCGATATGGAATTACGCTTGGCCCCCTTGAATCCTGCCCATGTATTAAACCGGGGATTTGCCTGGATTACTGATGAGCGCGGCGTGCCAGTCACCCGTGTCAATCACGCCATTGCCGGTCATAAAGTCACAGCGACTCTGGTAGACGGTTCGGTTGATATGACCGTTCAAGGGTAGTGCCCCAATTTAGTTTCTACAATTCACTCCTGTCTCAACATCACCTAGAGGATTTCATGGAACATACCCTGCCCGCACTGCCCTATGCCATTGACGCACTGGTCCCCAATTACTCTCAGGAAGCCTTGGAGTTTCACCACGGTAAGCACCACAACGCGTACGTGGTCAACCTGAACAATTTACAAAAAGGCACTGAGTTCGAGAGCATGTCGCTCGAAGAGATCATCAAGAAATCCAGCGGTGGTGTGTACAACAACTCTGCACAAATTTGGAATCACACATTCTTCTGGAATTGCATGAAACCCGCAGGTGGCGGCGAGCCCACTGGCGCTTTGGCCGCCGCTATCAACGCCAAGTGGGGCACTTACGCCGCCTTTAAAGAAGCGTTTGTAAAGTCCGCCGTGGGTAATTTCGGTTCTGGCTGGACATGGTTGGTCAAGAAGCCTGATGGCTCGGTAGACATCGTCAACACGGGCGCGGCCGGTACCCCACTCACTACCGCCGACAAGGCCTTGTTAACTGTGGACGTGTGGGAACACGCCTACTACATCGACTATCGCAATATGCGTCCAAAGTTCGTGGAAACGTTCTTGGACAAGCTTGTGAACTGGAATTTTGCGGAAGCAAACTTTGCTTAATTGCAGAATAAGTAGGTAAAAATGCCGACCCTTGGGTCGGCATTTTTTATGAATTCAATTTTAAAAACAGTCGTTTTATCTACTTGGGGAAAACGGCTCGCCTGCGATCTTTGTCCCAGCCTTCAAGCCTTTCTTTGCAAACCAGCCCTGGTTCATTTCCAACACAAAACGCACCGGCTTGACGGAGCAATGAGACTCGGTGGTTTGCGGTTTCATATCTTCCAAATTCACGATCGTTCCATCGTCGGCCACGAATGCAGCAGTCAGTGGCAATACAGTGTTTTTCATCCAAAAACACTGCTTGGTCGGGTTTTGAAACACAAACAACATGCCTTCATGTTGTGGCATGTCTTTGCGGTACATCAGCCCAATAGCGTGCTGTTCAGGAGTGAGCGCTAATTGGGTGTCAATTTGATGGATGCCCGCCGACAGCGTGATGCGCTTCAATTGGGTTTGGGGCGTTTCCTGCGCGTAAGCGCAAGCCAGAGGGCTCAATGAGATCAAAAATGAAAGCAGTACTTTTTTCATGATGATATTGTGATGCAAAGGGACTGGTTAGAATTTCACGGGTCGGTACAGACCCATCTGGCACCACATTTCAGGAGAACGTTTTTCCATGTATCAGCATATCAAGGTCCCAAGTGAGGGGAAGAAAATCACTGTCAACCCAGATAAGTCCTTGAATGTGCCAGACCTCCCCATCATTCCATTTATGGAGGGTGATGGCACCGGGGCAGACATCACCCCCGTAATGATCAAGGTCGTGGACGCCGCGGTTGCTAAAGCATACGGTAATCAACGAAAAATCCAATGGATGGAAGTGTTCGCCGGAGAGAAAGCGACAAAAGTGTATGGCCCTAATGAATGGCTTCCTAATGAAACGCTGGAGGCGGTGCGCGACTATGTGGTCTCTATCAAGGGCCCAATTACCACCCCTGTGGGCGGTGGTATTCGCTCTTTGAACGTAGCACTGAGGCAAGAGCTGGATTTGTATGTTTGCTTGCGGCCGGTGCAGTATTTTGCGGGTGTACCAAGCCCGGTGAAAGAGCCGCACAAGACCAATATGGTCGTTTTTCGTGAGAATTCTGAAGATATTTACGCTGGTATTGAATTTGAAGCCGGTAGCGATGATGCCAAGAAGTTGATCGAGTTTTTGCAAAATGAGATGGGGGTTACAAAAATTCGATTCCCCCTGACGTCAGGGATCGGTATCAAGCCCGTGTCTGTCGAGGGTACAGAGCGTTTGGTGCGAAAGGCAATTCAGTACGCCATTGATAACGAAAAACCCAGTGTGACTATCGTGCACAAAGGTAACATCATGAAGTACACCGAGGGGGGCTTTCGTGACTGGGCTTATGCGCTAGCACAAAAAGAATTCGGAGCCAAGTTGTTCGATGGTGGTCCTTGGTGTCGACTGAAAAATCCTAAGACCGGTAAAGACATCATCATCAAAGACGTGGCTGCTGATGCATTTATGCAGCAAATTTTGTTGCGACCTTCAGAGTACTCTGTCGTTGCCACGCTAAACCTTAACGGCGATTACATTTCTGACGCGTTGGCAGCGCAAGTGGGTGGCATTGGCATTGCTCCAGGCGCCAATATGTCGGATTCGATTGCCTGTTTCGAGGCAACCCATGGCACAGCATCTAAATACGCTGGCAAGGACTATGTCAATCCTGGGTCGGTGATTTTGTCAGCTGAAATGATGCTGCGTCATATTGGCTGGAAAGAGGCCGCAGATTGCATTTTGCAGTCTATGCGAAAGTCCATTTTGAGTAAAAAAGTGACCTATGATTTCGCGCGGTTGATGGAAGGTGCAACCCAGGTCAGTTGCTCCGGCTTCGGAAAAGTCATGATCGACAACATGTAACGAGCGGCTATATTGACAGTTGTTGTATCGCTTTGCAAAACCGCGTGGGTCGCACAGACCGCGCGGTTTTTTAATTTGTCACCTTGATCACGACTGATTTGCCACAACATAGTCGTTGGGCAGCGGCGTTTCGAGCCCACCTATAGAATCTTTTCATGGCAACCAATAACCCGAACAATCCCCTTGACCCCCCCATCACATTGCCCAAACGTGATGAGGGCGGTTCTGTCGTCCTGGAGCGGCGCACCCAGCGCGTTGGGCCTCCACAAATGCACCAAGTAGTTCTGCTAAATGACGATTACACACCCATGGAATTTGTTGTCGTTGTTATTCAGGAGTTTTTTGGGAAAGACCTGGAGTCTGCAACCCAAATCATGTTGAAAATTCACTTAGACGGTAAAGGTGTTTGCGGCGTTTACTCCAAAGACGTAGCCGCCACCAAAGTAGATCAGGTGTTGGAAGCTGCACATAAGGCAGGTCACCCACTGAAATGTGTCAGCGAACCCGTAGATTTTTAGGCAGTTATTTTTCGTACCGCTTTGGGATTCCTAAATCGGTTTACAGTTAATCATCAACGCAAGGCACAAAGGAAATCTCATGATTGCCCAAGAATTAGAAGTTAGCCTGCATATGGCGTTCGTGGAGGCCCGTCAGCAACGGCACGAATTCATCACTGTTGAGCACTTGCTCATGGCTTTGCTAGACAACCCCAGCGCAGCCGAAGTGCTGCGCGCTTGCTCTGCCAATATTGACGACTTACGCAAGTCGCTGGCTAATTTTATTAAAGACAACACCCCGCAGGTTGCTGGAGCTGATGATGTGGACACTCAACCCACCTTGGGTTTTCAGCGCGTTATTCAGCGCGCCATCATGCACGTGCAGTCCACTGGCAGCGGCAAGAAAGAAGTCACCGGCGCCAACGTACTGGTCGCCATTTTTGGCGAAAAAGATTCGCACGCCGTGTACTACCTCCACCAACAAGGTGTGACCCGTTTAGACGTGGTTAACTTTATTGCCCACGGCATTAAAAAGAGCGATCCTCCAGAGGCGACCAAATCTAGTGAAGCTTCCGGTGGCGAGACTGAAGAAGGTACTAGCGAGAAAAGTGAAAAGCAGTCTCCCTTAGAGCAGTACACCGTCAATTTGAACCAGTTAGCCAAAGACGGAAAAATCGACCCACTCATTGGCCGAGATTACGAAGTCGAGCGGGTCATCCAAATCTTGTGCCGCCGCCGTAAAAACAATCCATTGTTAGTGGGGGAGGCGGGTGTCGGCAAAACTGCGATCGCAGAAGGCCTGGCATGGCGCATTACCCAAAAAGAGGTGCCTGAAATTTTGGCAGAATCTATTGTTTATTCTCTGGACATGGGCGCGTTGTTGGCAGGCACCAAATACCGTGGAGATTTTGAACAGAGGCTCAAAGGTGTGTTGAAAGCGCTGAAAGATAGGCCCAATGCGGTGCTTTTTATCGATGAAATTCATACCTTGATTGGCGCTGGCGCTGCGTCGGGTGGTACCTTGGATGCTTCCAATTTGCTCAAACCCGGATTGAGCTCAGGGCAGCTCAAGTGCATTGGCGCAACTACCTTCACTGAATACCGCGGTATTTTCGAGAAAGACGCTGCGCTGTCTCGCCGTTTCCAAAAGATCGACGTGGTCGAGCCCACCATTGACCAAACGGTTGAAATCTTGAAGGGGCTGAAATCGCGGTTTGAAGAACACCACAACGTCAAGTACGCTTTGGCGGCCTTGCAAGCGGCAGCGGAGCTGAGCGCCAAGTACATCAACGATCGCCACTTGCCCGACAAAGCGATTGACGTGATTGATGAAGCGGGGGCTGCGCAACGCATCTTGCCACCCAGCAAACGCAAGAAAACCATCACCAAGGCTGAGGTGGAAGAGATCGTGGCCAAAATCGCCCGTATTCCGCCGGCCAATGTGTCCAACGACGATCGCGGCAAACTCAAAACTCTGGAGCGCGATTTGAAGAACGTGGTCTTCGGTCAAGACAAAGCCTTAGATGTGCTGGCTTCCGCTGTGAAGATGGCGCGCTCCGGCTTGGGCAAAGGCGACAAACCTATTGGTGCGTTCTTGTTCAGTGGCCCCACCGGCGTGGGCAAGACCGAAGCTGCCAAGCAGTTGGCCTACATCATGGGCATTGACCTGATTCGCTTTGATATGAGCGAATATATGGAGCAGCACGCCGTGAGCCGCCTGATTGGTGCGCCTCCCGGCTATGTGGGCTTTGACCAAGGTGGCTTGCTAACCGAAGCCATCACCAAAAAGCCGCATTGTGTGCTGTTGCTCGACGAAATTGAGAAAGCGCACCCCGCAATCTTCAATGTGCTGTTGCAGGTGATGGACCACGGCACGCTCACTGACAACAACGGTCGCAAGGCCGACTTCCGTAACGTGATCATCGTCATGACCACCAATGCGGGTGCTGAGACCATGAATAAGGCGACCATAGGCTTCACCAATCCGCGTGAAGCGGGTGATGAAATGGCCGATATCAAGCGACTGTTCACGCCCGAGTTCCGCAACCGTTTAGATGCGATTGTCGGCTTCAAGGCGCTGGATGAAAACGTCATTTTGCGCGTTGTCGACAAGTTTTTGCTACAGCTTGAAACCCAGTTGGCTGAGAAAAAAGTGGACGTGACCTTCACCGACAAGCTACGCAAGCACTTGGCCAAGAAAGGCTTCGATCCTCTCATGGGCGCACGCCCCATGCAGCGCCTGATTCAGGACACTATCCGCCGGGCGTTGGCAGATGAACTGTTGTTTGGTCGCCTGACCGATGGTGGCCGCTTGACTGTGGACTTGGACGACAAGGACGAGAACAAGACGGACGTGATTTTGGACATCCAGCCACTGCCCAAGAAAGAGGGAAAGTCCAAACCCGAAGAGGCAACCGCAGGCTAAACCTACAGGGGATGTTCTTTAAAGTAGCAGGGCTCAGTTCTTAGCGAACTGGGCCCTTATCATTTCTATGCGTTCACGATTAACGCCGAAGTCTTTGCGGCCCAGTCGACTGGCAGAGCGTACCTGTATGACGCCCGCATCTGTATCCAGCCAAAACTCAATATCGTCCGTGAATTTCAACAGCTGGGTGCTGCATTGGGCATACAAATAGCCTGGCGTGCGAGTTACAAGCACAGTGCGGTCCATACCCTGCAAGATGTCAGCAATTTTGGCAATGGCCAGCAGCCCATCGCCCCGGAAATGGAAGGGTTCAATGCGGGCGTAATCGCGCTGCGGATGGTCTGAGTACAGGGCTGCCTGGCTGGACACGCTGTTGGGCGTGAGAGCCGGGCGCTTTAGCCGACCCTGCTGTACGCCCAAATCGGTGGGTGCCTTCCAACGCAGTAGGCCTATCTGACCTGCAATCAAAACCATGGCTGCAACGCCAGCAAAGAAAACGATCACCAGTGTTAGTACTTTCATAGTGCGTGCAGTGTTGGGGTGTAATAGTTGATTGT
>JBEANP010000137.1:0-7492 GCA_041165385.1 Pseudomonadota bacterium
TCTACGACGGCAAGGCCATTTCCGTTGAATTGCCAACCAGCGTGGTGCGCGAAATCACTTGGACTGAGCCCGCCGTCAAGGGCGACACTTCCGGCAAGGTGTTAAAGCCCGCCAAAATTTCCACAGGCTTCGAAATCGGTGTGCCAATTTTTGTAGCCCAAGGCGACAAAGTCGAAATCGACACCCGTACTGGTGAATACCGCAAGCGTGTCTAATTTATAAGATGCAGCGCCAAAAGGCTTCCAGGGCAACTTGGAAGCCTTTTTTCACGGCCGCTGTTTTGGGTGTAGGCTACCGTTCTAGTCAACGCGCCACAAAACCATGGAAAACACCCAGAACCTCAACGAACGCACCATTGCCGACGCATGGGCTGATCTTCAAGCCCACGCCGACGCAGGCAAACCACTGCAAGCCGACGCGTATCGCCTGGCCTTCTCAGACCCCGAATTTATGCTGCGCCGTGAGACTCGCGGCATCCGTATTCAGCTGGAAATGCTCAAGCCCGATCTGGAGCAAAGCCAGCAAGGCATAGAAAACACCGTGGTGGTGTTTGGAAGCGCCCGCTTTCAGTCGCCTGAGCAGGCACAAACCAATTTAACGGCTGCCCAACACAGCGACGATGCCCAGGCCCTAGCCCTTGCGCAGCGCCATGTGCGCAACGCCATGCATTACGACAACGCCCGTCTGTTTGCGCGCCTGGTGGCCGAATACAGCAACGCCCGCCCACCCAAAGATCGCCTGTTTATTGCCACCGGCGGCGGGCCCGGCATTATGGAAGCAGCCAACCGTGGCGCACACGAAATGGGTGCTCCGAGCGTGGGCCTGAACATCGCACTACCCCATGAGCAGCACCACAACCCCTACGTCACCCCGGAGCTAAGCTTTAAATTCCACTACTTTGCACTCCGCAAAATGCACTTCATGATGCGCGCCAAAGCGCTGGTAGCGTTCCCCGGCGGCTTCGGCACGCTGGATGAATTGTTCGAGGTCATCACCCTGGTACAGACCAGAAAAGCCAAGCCGGTGCCCATCATTCTGTTTGGCACAGACTACTGGAAACGCCTGATCAACTTGGACGTGCTGATCGAAGTAGGCGCCATTTCCCCTGAAGACCTCAACTTGCTGCACTACACCGACGATCCACAGGATGCGTGGGACACGATCAAGCGGTTTTATCAACTCGGGTAATCAATTTACCCGCTTGCTGTACGAAAGAAACACTTCATCCCTTACCCACCCCAGCGCCTCGTACGCGGCTTGTGCGCCCAAGTTGGTCTTGGCGGTGGTCAGGTCCATGCGGGCTTTGCCCTTGGCGTGGGCTGTTGCTTGTGCGGCGCGCAGCAGCGCGGTGCCAGCGCCGCCGCGTCTGGCTTGGGGGGCGACGAACAGGTCGTAAAGCACGTAGATGGGTTTGGCTTCCACAGAGCAGAAGCTGGGGTATAGCTGGCAAAAGCCCACCGCTTCGTTCTTGTCATTTGATGCCAGCAGGATGACTGACTCACTGGCTTGCATGCGCTCTCGGATGAATGCAGTGGCCACCACCAAATCGGGCGCTTGCGCGTAAAACTGGCGGTAAGCATCGAAGAGACTGGCGACTGCGTCTAAGTCATGCAAAGTGGCGGTGCGGATGGTCATAGGTTAACTCAAAGTGCTATCTTAAATATAGCTGCTTACGCATGGTCCACGGGCGCTACAGGCAGTTTCGGTCTTAATTTGAAGGCTGCCTGCGAGCCCAGCCCCACCAGGGCACCCACGGTCCAGAACACCACCGAAACCCCCACCACCACGCCCACCGTGCCGAACACCATGGGCATCAGCACGCTAGAGATGTTGATGCTCATGAGCCGCAGCGCAATGGCTTGGCCGTGCTGAGCGTGCGGGGTGATCTGGTGCAGGGTGCTCATCAGCATGGGTTGCACAGTACCCAGGGCCAGCCCCAGCAGCACCGAACACATGCCCATGGTCCAGGCCGATGGCATAAACGGATAAATACCAAACAACACCGCCGTGATAACCATTGCGCTGGTAACTACTGCCCATTCACGCAAGTGATTGGCCAGCAGTGGTAGCAGCACGCGAACCGACGCGGCTGCAACGGCAAAACCGCCCAAGATGGTGCCGATAACAGAGGCGCTGAAGCCTCGCTCGTGCCCCAGTACGGGCACCACAAAGGTGTGTACATCCCAACAGCTCGACAGCAGCCAATTGACGACCAGCAAGCGGCGCATCAAAGGCTCGCGCAACAATGGCCATGCGCTGGTGCTGCCACCCTCAGGCACTTGAACGGCTGGTAGCTCAGGTGTATCGCGCACTGCCAACCAGGCCAGTGCCGGGGCTAAAGCGCATAAGGCAAACGCGGCAACAAAGCCGTTGCGGTCTGCAGCACTGCCACCTAGCCACACGCCTGCGTGGTCAATCAGCAAGCCCACGGACACTGGACCCAAAAAATTGGACACCGCGGGGCCGATGGACAGCAAGCTAAACACGCGGCGCAGCTCGCGGGCATCGTGTGCGGCCCGGCCCACATGGCGTTGCAGGGCGATAGACGCGCCACCGGTAGCACCACCCATCAGCAAGGCGCTCAGGCACAGCACATAAAAGTTCACAAACACCGCCGACAACGTGCCGCCTACCATGGCCGCACCAATGGCCAGCATCACGGGGCGGCGCAGGCCGTGGCGATCCGCAAAACGCCCTGCTGGCAGCGCCAAAAATACCTGGGAGAGTGAAAAAAGCGCCAACAAACAGCCGACCGCCAGAGGGCCATAGCCCTGCTGCAGCGCCCACAGCGGGGCCGCCATGCGCATGCCCGCCATGCAGGCATGGATGCATACCTGCCCTGCCACCAGTCGCAATACCTGCGCGGCAGTTTGCTGCGAAGGCAAGCTGCCTGCGTTCATAGCAGGCGGTTCTGCGCCAGGCCTTCGCTGCGCGCGTCTGCGCTGTCACTGCCACCCGTATCCAGGTCTTTGTCGATAGGAATAAGCACCTGCGATGCACTCTCAGGCAACGCTTCCACCTTCTTCAAAGCGCGGCCCATGGCGCGGGTGCGCACGTCGGCATCAGTCAGGGTTTTGAGTACGGTCTCAGTCTGCGCGCGGGCTTTGTCCAACATGCCACCAAACTTGCCAAACTCGGTTTTCACCGCGCCCAGCACTTGCCACACTTCGCTAGAGCGCCTCTCCAGCGCCAGCGTTCTAAAGCCCATTTGCAATGAGCTAAGCATGGCCAAGAGCGTGGTGGGCCCGGCCAGCGTGATGCGGTGCTCGCGCTGCAGGCCTTCCATCAGGCCGGGGCGGCGCAGCACTTCGGCGTACAGGCCTTCGGTGGGCAAAAACAAAATCGCAAAGTCGGTAGTGTGCGGCGGTTCTACGTATTTCTCGGAAATCGATTTGGCCTCGAGCCGGATGCGCAGCTCCAACGCCTTGCCTGCAGCCTCGGCACCAGCCACGTCGGCCCTGCCCTGCGCGTCCAGCAGGCGCTCGTAATCTTCGTTGGGAAACTTGGCATCGATGGGTAGCCAAAGGGGTGCGCCATCGTCAGACTTGCCGGGCAGCTTGATGGCAAAGTCCACCACGTTTTTGCTGCCCGGACGGGTGGCAATTTGCACCGCATATTGGTCGGGCACAAACACCTGCTCCAGCAGCGAAGCGAGTTGCGCCTCGCCAAACATGCCACGGGTTTTGACGTTGGTCAGCAGGTGCTTGAGGTCGCCCACACCCTGCGCCAGGGTTTGCATTTCGCCCAGACCTTTGTGCACCTGCTCCAGCCGTTCGGCCACTTGCTTAAAGCTCTCCCCCAAGCGGGCTTGCAAGGTGGTTTGCAATTTTTCGTCCACGGTGGCGCGCATCTCATCAAGCTTGGCGGCGTTGGTGGTTTGCAGCTGGGCCAGCTGCGCTTCCAGCGTTTGGCGCACCTCGGCCATGCGCCGGGCGTTGGACTCGGACACATTGCTCAGCTGCAGTGTGAGCGTGTCGGACAGCGACTTTTGCAACACCGCCAGTTGCTGCCCAAAGGCGTCAATCTGCGTGTTCTGGGTGCGGGTGGCTTCGGCACTTTGCTGCACCAGGGTTTGCTGAAACGTGGCCAGATTTTGCGTGAGCTCTTGCCGCCCGCCGCGAGAGGAATCAGTGATCTCGGTGCGTAGCTCGCGCTCCAGGCGCTCGGTGGCGGTTTGCAACTGGGCACGCAGGTCTTGCAGTGCTTTGAACTGCGCCTGTTGCTGTAGTTGCTGCTGCTTTTGTTGCTCCAAATCATCACCGCTTCCACGCTGCGAGAGCGCGAACCAGACCAGTGCAACCAGATTCAACAGGCCTAAACCCAACACCGCCCACACCCACCATGCGAATTCGTTCAAGCCAGCACCTCGGCATTCAAGGGGGTGAGCGGTTTGCCGTGCACCAGCATGCCAATCAGGTTGTCCGCGGCCAGCATGGCCATGGCTTTGCGCGTGCCCACGGTGGCGCTGGCAATGTGTGGGGTGAGCACCACGTTGGGCACGGTCAACAAGTCGGGATGCACCTGGGGCTCGCCCTCAAATACGTCCAGCCCCGCAGCCGCAATGCGCCCTTCGCGCAGGGCCACGGCCAAAGCTGCGTCGTCCACAATGCCGCCGCGGGCAATATTGACCAGCGTAGCGGTGGGCTTCATGAGCGCCAGTTCTGCTGGGCCAATGGTGTGGTGCGACTCAGCGGAATACGGCATCACCAGTACCACATGATCTGCAGCCTTGAGCAACTCCTCTTTGCTCACGTAAGTGGCGCGGCATTCCGTCTCGGTAGCCTCAACCAGGCGGCTGCGGTTGTGATAAATCACTTTCATACCAAAGCCCAATGCACCGCGCTTGGCAATCGCCTGCCCTATGCGGCCCATGCCGATGATGCCCAGTGTGCTGCCGTGCACCTCGGCCCCTGAGAACATGTCGTAGCTCCAACGTGTCCATTTCCCGGCGCGCAAGTAGTGCTCGCTCTCGGTCACGCGGCGGGCCGTGGCCATTAGCAAAGCAAAGCCAAAGTCGGCAGTGGTCTCCGTGAGTACGTCAGGCGCGTTGGTGCCCACCACACTTGCCGCAGTCATGGCGGCCAAGTCAAAGTTGTTGTAGCCCACGGCCATGTTGGCGCAGATTTTGAGTTGCGGGCATTGGGCCAGCAAAGCGGCGTCAATGCGATCCGACCCCGTGGTGAACACACCCACCTTGCCCTGCAAGTGCATCGTCAGCTCGGCAGGCGTCCACATCTGGTCAGCCTGGTTGGAGTGGACCTCGAAGTGCTGGCCCAGGTGCTCCAGCACCTCGGGAAAAATGGCGCGGGTCACCAGGATGGCAGGTTTAAGAATGGCGGGTTGGGGCATGTTGGGCTTTTGAATGGTTTAAGACAATGGTTTAAGACGGCTGCTCGATCTGAAACACCTGGCGCAGGTAGGCCAAATACTTCTCGTCGTCGCACATGTTTTTGGAAGGCGTGTCTGACAGCTTGGCCACCGGCTGGCCGTTGCAGCGCACCATCTTGATGACGATTTGCAGCGGCTCATAGCCCAGGTCGTTGGTTAGGTTGGTGCCGATGCCAAACGCCAGCTGGCAGCGGCCACGGAATTGCTGGTACAGCTCAATGGTGCGCGGCACGGTCAGGCCGTCGCTGAAAATCAGCGTTTTGGTGCGCGGGTCTACGCGGTTACGGGTGTAGTGGTCCAGCATGCGCTCGCCCCAGTTGAACGGGTCGCCGCTGTCGTGGCGCGCGCCGTCAAACAGCTTGCAAAAATACAAATCAAAGTCACGCAAAAACGCGCTCATGCCGTACACATCGCTGAGCGCAATGCCCAGGTCGCCCCGGTACTCCCGCGCCCACGACTCAAACGCAAAAATCTGGCTATCGCGCAGCCGTGGACCCAGGCCTTGCGAGGCCTGCAAATACTCGTGCGCCATGGTGCCCAGCGGAATCAGGCCCAGCTTGAACGCCAGCTGCACATTGCTGGTGCCCGCCAGCTGCCCGGCAGACGTGCCGCTATGTCCGGGGCTTTGGTGGGTGCCCAGCTTGGCAGACAGCACGCGCAGCACTTCGTCGTGCCACGCACGCGAAAAGCGGCGGCGGGTGCCGTAGTCGGCAATCTTCAGGTCCTTCAATCCGTCGGCATGCAGCTGACTGATTTTGATGTCCAGCCGTTTGCGGCCCTCCAAAAAGTCGGGCACCTTTTGCGTGTTGCGAAAGTACACCTCGTTGACGATGGCCAGCACCGGAATCTCAAACAAAATGGTGTGCAGCCAAGGGCCGACGATCACAATGTCGATCTCACCCGACGGCAGTGGCGTCACCGTGATGTATTTTTCATTGAGCTTGAACAAACCCAAAAAGTCCACAAAGTCGCTCTTGATAAAGCGCATGGACCGCAGGTACGCCAGCTCGCTTTCCTGAAACTGCAGGCTGCAGAGCGAGCGTATTTCTTCACGAATTTCCTCGGCGTGCTGCGCCAGATTGATGCCTCCGTTGCGGCATTTAAAGCGGTATTCCACCTGCGCGCCAGGGAACTGGTGCAACACCACTTGCATCATGGTGAACTTGTACAGATCGGTGTCGAGCAGGCTGGTAATGATCATGGTTTTTCAGGGTAGGCTACTTGTCCGGCAACCAGTGTAATGACGCGGTCCGCACGGCTGGCAAGAATGGCATTTTGCTCTGCCACCAACATGGGTATACCCTCGGTTTTGAGCTTTAAGAGCGCATCGCGAATGGCCTCCACCAGCACGGGCGCAATGCCTTCACAGGGTTCGTCCAGCAGTAACAGCGCCGGGCCGGTCATCAGCGTACGGGCGATGCTAAGCATTTGCTGTTCGCCCCCGCTCATGTGCGCGGCCTTGCGCGGCAACATGGTTTTGAGGGCGGGGAACAGACTCAGCACGCGCTCCTGGCGCTGTGGCAAGGTTTCTTTTTTGTCGTTTTGCGTTGTGCCCGAATGCACACCCTGCCGCGCCGCGATGTGCAGGTTTTCCGCCACCGTCAACGTGGTGAACAAGCGCCGGTCTTCCGGCACATAGCCCAGCCCCAAGCGCGCAATGGCGTGCGGTTCCAGACCCAAAATGTTCGTATTTTTATTGCTCTTATTTTGATAGCTGACTACGCCCTCTGCACGGGCGCTCAGGCCCATAATGGCCTGTAAAAGTGTGGATTTACCAGCCCCGTTCAGGCCCTGCAGCACCACCAGCTCGCCGGCCTGCACGTGCAGCGACACATCAAATAAGGCTTGGGCTGCGCCGTACCAAACGTTCAGCTTGTGTACTTCAAGCATTTGGCACCTCTTGAGCAGATGCAACGCTAGTTTCGCCAGCGATTGAGTAAGCCGAGTTTGGAGCGCTGAAACTTTGCCCCAAGTAACGCGCACGCACCACCGGATTATTCGCAATCTCATCGGGCGTGCCTTGCGCGGCGATCAGCCCGTCAATCAACACCAGCACGCGGTCAGCCACGCCAAACACGGCGTCCATGTTGTGCTCGGTGTAGAG
>JBEANP010000138.1:0-7422 GCA_041165385.1 Pseudomonadota bacterium
TACCGGCAAACATAGTGTGTTTGATAGGCAGCACATGCACTGTTTGCACATTGCCATGCCAGGTGTTTTCGTGCGAATGCACGATGTCGAATCCCTTGCGTGTTGCGCGCCAAGTCGAAAACGCAAAGTAAAGCTGGTTAACCCAACGCGGTCTTTGCATGGGAGTAGTAATGCGGTGATAAACGACGCCCGAAAAGTTGTGCTCTATGTTTTGCGTAAAAACGTGCACCTCATGCTTTTCGGCAAGCCGCTCCACTACTGCAATTGAATAGCGTTCGGCCCCGCCACCAGTGCTTGCAAAGTTACGACTCAATACCGCGATACGCACAACCCATTTCCTCCGATAGCAGCCTAAAGCAACACGATGTCGTACTGCTCTTGCCCCATAGCCGCTTCGCTCTGCAGTGACACCGGCTTGCCAATGAATTCAGACAATCCAGCCAAATGCTGGCTCTCTTCATCCAGAAACAGCTCGATCACTTTCGGTGAAGCAACCACACGAAACTCGCGGGGGTTGAACTGCCTGGCCTCACGCAGTATTTCTCTAAATATGTCATACGCCACGCTGCGTGCTGTTTTGACGATGCCTTTACCTTGGCATGTCGGGCAAGGTTCGCACAGCATGTGCGCAAGGGACTCACGGGTGCGCTTGCGCGTCATCTCTACCAAACCCAGCTGTGAAAAGCTTCCGGCCATGGTCTTCACGCGATCGCGCCCCAATTGTTTGCGGAACTCCGCCAAAACTGAATCACGGTGGTCTTGGCGCACCATGTCTATAAAGTCAACAATGATGATGCCACCCAGATTGCGCAAGCGCAGTTGGCGTGCAATGGCCTGAGTCGCTTCTAAATTGGTTTTAAAAATCGTGTCATCAAAGTTGCGTGCGCCTACAAACCCACCCGTATTGACATCTACGGTGGTTAGTGCTTCTGTCTGGTCCACGATTACGTAGCCGCCAGATTTCAAATCCACTCTGCGCCCCAGCGCCTTGGCGACCTCTTCGTCGATGGCATACAAATCAAAAATCGGGCGCTCACCCTTGTAATGCTGCAACTTATCTGCTGCCATCGGCATAAATTCGGCGCCAAAAGCTTTAAGTGCCTCAAATTGTTCACGCGAATCCACACGAATGGTTTGGGTGGTTTCACCCACCAAGTCACGCAGCACGCGCTGCAGCAAACTTAAATCTTGGTGCAACAAACTCTGCGGTGGCAGCCGAACGGATGCACCTTTGATGCGCGCCCACGCTTTTCGCAAGTAACCAATATCGTCCGAAAGCTCCGCATCGTTGGCATCTTCGCCGTTGGTTCGCAAGATAAAGCCTCCACCTTGCGTTCCCGCCAAGGTTTGGAGTCGGTTGCGCAGTTCGTCGCGCTGCGCAGGAGGGATTTTTTGCGACACTCCAATATGGTCGTCCTGCGGCAAAAAAACCAACAAACGACCCGCAATGCTGATTTGGGTGGACAGTCTCGCCCCCTTGGTGCCAATGGGGTCCTTGATCACCTGCACCATCAGCGCCTGACCTTCAAACACCTGCTTTTCAATGGGGATCAACACCTGCGAGGCCTTGGATGCGCTTAACGACTCGCCTTCTGCCGGTGGATGCCACACATCGGCCACATGCAAAAAAGCAGCCTTGTCCAGCCCAATGTCAATAAATGCGGACTGCATGCCGGGCAACACGCGTGCCACCTTGCCCAGGTAAACATTGCCCACCAATCCGCGCTCCAGCGTGCGCTCCACATGCAATTCCTGCACGGCCCCGTGCTCAACCACCGCAACGCGGGTTTCTTGGGGGGACCAGTTGATCAGGATGTCTTGTTGCATGCAAAGCCTACGGCACGCAGCGCCTGCGCGGTTTCAAACAATGGAAGCCCCATGATGCCAGAGTAAGACCCGCTGATGCGCTCAATGAACGCAGCCGCCCTGCCCTGCACGCCGTAACCACCAGCCTTGCCCATGGGCTCGCCGCTCGCCACATAAGAAGCTATGTCGTCTTCCGTCATAAGCGCGAAAGTCACTTGCGATTCGCTGCAAGCCTGCACGGTTTGTGCATCCCAGCCGATGGCAATGGCTGTAAACACGCGATGTGTTTGGCCCGACAGCATGCGCAATATGCGTTTGGCATCATCAACATTCTCAGGTTTACCAAAAATTTCACCATCCACAGCCACGGTAGTATCAGCACACAATATTGGACAATTTAGGCCTCCAGCCCTCGCCAGCCTTGCGTAAGCAGCTATCAATTTAAGAGCAGTCACACGCTGCACGTACACCTCAGGTGCCTCACCTTGAAGCACTACTTCCAGCGCTTCTGCGTCTTCATCGGGTGTGGGCAGTAGCAGCTCGTGGGCCACGCCAATCTGGGTAAGCAGTTCGCTGCGACGCGGGCTTTGCGAAGCCAAATAAATAAAATCACTCACGGTGGTACGGGTGGTTGGCGTTAATGGACCAAGCGCGGTACAGCTGCTCAATCAGCAGCACCCGCACCATGGCATGGGGCAGTGTCAAATCAGACAAGCGAACACGTTCATGTGCTGCCTGGCGAAACTCAGGGTCAAGCCCGTCCGGCCCGCCAATCACCAATGCTACGTCACCACCACCCAGTTGCCATTCGGTCAGCCGAGCCGCCAGCGCCGTTGTTCGTAAACTGGTGCCTCGTTCATCCAGAGCCACGATGCGTGCACCTTTAGGAATTGCCTCTTCGATGCGCTTTCGCTCAGCCGCATACAGCTGCTCTACAGTTTTGGAGCCACGCGCTTCGGTTTTGACTGCTTTAAGCTCGATTTTGAGTTCATGCGGAAAGCGCTTGGCATAGTCGTCCCATGCCGTCTGTGCCCAATCGGGTACCCGCTGCCCCACCGCAACAATGACCAACCGCACAGAGCGGACTACGCCTTACGCGCAGTGGTTTTCTTGGCTGGTGCGCGTTTTGCCGGGGCTTTTACAGCAGCCGACTTTTTGGCATCAGGTTTTACTGGTGCGTTAACCACCACAGTTTTAATTGCCGCTTTTGGCGCGGCTGCGCGCTTGACAGGTGCTTTGGTGGCAGGCGCTCTACTAGCCGGAGCTCGCTTGGCGGGCAATTTAACCCCTGCCGCTTTTGCAGCATCTTTTTTCACTTGTGCCTTGGAAGGGAATGCTTCAGCAACCCCCTTCTTGGCCGCATTGGAGCGGCGCAGACTGGCTGGCTCGGCTTTTACTGCTTTGGCAGGCTTAGCAACTTCTACTTCCGCCTTAACCAAGGGTTTGGCTGCACCTAGCTTCAAACGCACTGGCTTGTCACCCCACAACTCTTCTAGGTTGTAGTACTGGCGAAATGTGGGCTGCATGATGTGCACTACAGCTTGCGCGCAGTCCACAATAATCCATTCGCCATTGGCCTCACCTTCAATGCGCGGCTTGGGGAAGCCAGCCTCGCGCACTGCGTCGCGCACACTGGCAGCCAATGCCTTGGTTTGACGGTTACTGGTGCCTGATGCGATGATCACCCGCTCAAACAATGCAGACAAATGCTCGGTATCGAACACCTGAATGTCTTGGGCCTTGACGTCTTCGAGCCCGTCCACAATGGCGCGCTGGAGCTTTTGGGTGTCTTTTTTAACGGCGGTAGAAGTAGTCATCAGGCAGATCGGTAAAGGTGGTGTTGATCAATATAACGCGCAACGGGCTCAAAAACCAGTGATTCGATGCGTTGGCCTTGGGCCGCCGCTTGGCGAATTGTCGTTGCACTCAGGGGTGTTGCTGGCATTTCCAAGCGAATGATTCGTGGAATGTTTGTTTTCAGCGCATCAAAAGTAGCATACGCCCCTGTTGAATCTGCGCGAGCAGCTACACAAATTATAGCAAGGCTGGGCAGTTCGTCCCAGCGCTGCCATGTAGGCAAGGCCAGCGCCTGGTCTTCACCAATGATTACGTGCAGCTGCGCGCCGGGGTTTTCATTGGCGATTTCCCGCAGGGTATCCACGGTATATGTGGGCCCGCTGCGCAAGGTTTCTCTGGGATCGACCACGACTGCAGGCATTGGCGCAAAGGTCATCTCAGCCATGGCTAGACGGTGCACCGCATCGGTCAAAGTGCGCGATTTATGCCATGCGTGCCCGGTAGGAATTACATGCAGCACATCCAGCTGCAGTTGGTCAATGGCCGTTTGGGCCAAGGCCACATGCGCACGGTGCGGCGGGTCAAACGCCCCACCAAAAACACCAATGCGCTTCGGGCGGCTTGCAGATGTAGTCAAACCCAATCCCGGCGCACCAAAAACTGCGTGGTCAGCGCCGCTTCGGGCGAACCCACCTCGGGCTGATGCTGGTACGACCAACTGGCATGCGGTGGCATGGACAACAAAATCGACTCGGTACGCCCACCCGACTGCAAGCCAAAGTGCGTGCCACGGTCCCACACCAGGTTGAACTCCACATAGCGGCCACGTCGGTAGAGCTGAAAATCGCGCTCACGCTGGTTATAGGGCGCCGCTTGGCGTCGTTCCACGATGGGCATGTAAGCCGCCAAAAACGCATCGCCCACCGACTGCAGCATGGCAAAACTTTGCTCCTGGCCCAGCTCCGAAAAATCATCAAAAAACACGCCGCCCACACCGCGCGGCTCATTGCGGTGTTTCAAAAAGAAATAGTCATCGCACCAAGTTTTGAAGCGCGGGTATTTGTCGGTACCAAAGGGCTCCAAAGCGGTTTTGCAGGTTTGGTGAAAGTGGACCGCGTCCTCTTCAAACCCATAGTACGGCGTCAAATCCATACCGCCACCAAACCAGCACACCTCGGCGCCATCCGGGGTTTTGGCGGCAATCATGCGCACGTTCATATGCACGGTAGGCACATACGGGTTCCGAGGGTGAAACACCAGCGACACGCCCATGGCCTCAAACGGTGCGCCCGACAACTCGGGCCGGTGTTGGGTGGCGCTGGGTGGCAACTTGGGGCCACTGACGTGCGAGAAACCACAGCCCGCACGCTCAAACACGGCCCCACCTTCCAAAATTTGGGTAATGCCGTTGCCTTGCAGCATTTCGCCCGGTGGTTTTTGCCATGGGTCTACCAAAAACTGACCGCCATCCACCGCGGCAATTGCAGCAGTAATGCGGCTCTGCAGGCCCACCAAATAGTCGCGAACGTCGGTGGATTGCATTAGTTCTTAATCGCCCGGTAGCCAATATCCGTGCGGTATTGCATGCCATCAAAATGAATGCCCCGCGCCGCTTCGTAGACTTTTTGCTGTGCAGTCTTCACAGAATCTGCCAATACGGTGATGCACAACACGCGTCCGCCGGACACCTGCAGCGCACCGTCTTTAATCGCGGTACCCGCATGGAACACCACCGCGTGGTCCAGATGCACGTCTTCTGCATTGAAGCGTGGCACGCCGGTAATCACATCGCCCTTGCGCGGGGTCAGCGGGTAGCCATGCGCAGCCAGCACCACGCCCAGTGCGGTGCGGCGGTCCCATTGCAGCTCTACTTCATCGAGCTTGCCGTGGGGGCCGGGTTCGGTGGCGGCCATCAGCACGTCAACCAAATCGGTCTTCAGGCGCATCATGATGGGTTGGGTTTCGGGGTCGCCCATGCGGCAGTTGAATTCCAGCGTTTTGGGAGCACCATGGGCGTCGATCATCAGGCCGGCGTACAAAAAGCCGCTGAATGGAATGCCATCTTTTTCCATGCCCTTCACGGTGGGCAAAATGATTTCGCGCATGGCGCGCGCGTGCACATCGGGCGTGACCACAGGTGCGGGCGAATAGGCCCCCATGCCACCGGTGTTGGGGCCCATGTCTCCATCGAGCAGGCGTTTGTGGTCCTGGCTGGTGGCTAAGGGCAACACGTTTTTGCCATCCACCATGACGATGAAACTGGCCTCTTCGCCTTGCAAAAACTCTTCAATCACCACACGCGCCCCACCGTCGTTGTGCGCCACGCCCAGGGTGTTGTCTAGCAACATAAAGTCCACTGCCTCATGGGCCTCCGCCAAATTCATGGCCACCACCACGCCCTTGCCAGCAGCCAAGCCATCCGCCTTGACCACAATGGGCGCGCCCATTTTGTCAATATAGGCGTGTGCAGCTACGGGGTCAGAAAAGGTTTCGTATTCGGCGGTAGGAATATGGTGGCGCTTCATAAACGCCTTGCTGAACGCTTTGGAGCTTTCCAACTGTGCAGCCGCCTTGGTCGGGCCAAAAATGCGCATGCCGTGCGCGCGGAATTCGTCCACCACACCAGCCGCCAGCGGCACTTCAGGCCCCACCAAGGTCAATGCAATTTTGTTGGCCTGCGCCCATGTGCGCAGTTCCACCACGTCGGTAATGTCAATGTTGCGCAGGCGCTCGTCGGTGGCGGTGCCGCCGTTGCCGGGGGCCACATAAATCATTTGCACTTTTGGGCTTTGTGCCAGCTTCCAGGCCAGCGCGTGTTCGCGTCCGCCGCCGCCGATGACGAGAATGTTCATAAGTTTCTTTTCAATGCTAGTAATTTAGAGGGCGGCGTTGTGGAAGATGTCTTGGGTGTCGTCCAAGTCTTCCAGAATATCCAGCAGTTTTTGCATGCGTTCGGCGTCTTCACCGGTCAGCTCAATGGTGTTTTCCGCCCGCATAGTGACACCGGCCACCTCGGCAGTCAGCCCGGTGGCTTCCAGCGCGGCTTTTACCGATTCAAAATCGGCGTAACTGGTTAGCACCTCGATAGCGCCGTCGTCGTCGGTAATCACGTCGTCGGCACCGGCCTCCAGTGCCACTTCCATCACTTTGTCTTCGCTGGTGCCGGGCGCATAAATCAGCTGGCCGCAGCGCTTAAACTGGAACGCCACTGAGCCTTCGGTTCCCATATTGCCGCCGTGCTTGCTGAACGCGTGGCGCACCTCAGCCACGGTGCGCACCTTGTTGTCGGTCATAGTGTCCACAATGATGGCCGCGCCACCGATGCCATAGCCCTCGTAGCGAATTTCTTCGTAGCTGATGCCATCCAGCGAACCGGTGGCTTTGTCCACGTTGTACTTCACGCGGTCTGCAGGCATATTGGCAGCCTTGGCTTTTTCAATGGCCAAACGCAGGCGCGGGTTCATGGCCGGGTCGCCACCGCCTGTGCGCGCGGCTACCGTGATTTCGCGCACGATGCGGGTCCAAATTTTGCCCCGCTTTTCGTCCTGACGGCCCTTGCGGTGTTGGATATTGGCCCATTTGCTGTGTCCTGCCACTTGTTGCCCTTTAAAAATTCGTTACCCTATCTGCTCAATTGTACTTTTCGGGATTTATATGGCTTCCAGCACCGACAACGGCATCCTCATCGCGCAACATCAAAATGACAAGAGCACAGTGCAATGCTTTTTGCGCCCTGACAAAGCCAACCGCCACGGCCTAATCACCGGCGCCACCGGCACCGGTAAAACCATTACCCTGCAAACCCTGGCCGAAGGATTT
>JBEANP010000139.1:0-7380 GCA_041165385.1 Pseudomonadota bacterium
CAATGAAGGCTTCAAACGAGCGAAAGTTGCGGCTTTGAATCAAGTCCGCTGCGTAGCTCAGTTCCTGGGTAGATATTTGCCCGCACACTGACGAGCCGAGCATCACGATGATGATTTGGCTTACCAAGCCGGGCCACACTTTCTTGAGCGCGGGGGGCAGCACTACCCACACAAAAGTTTGCCTACCGCTCAGTGCCAGGCTTTGTGCAGCCTCGAGTTGTCCTTTGGGCGTGGCTTCCAATCCTGCACGAATGATCTCGGTGGCATAGGCTCCCAGGTTAATCACCATGGCCAAAAAAGATGCCGTTTCCGCCGAGAGCTTGAAGCCCGCGGCGGGCAGGCCGAAAAAGATGAAAAACAACTGCACGATGAAAGGCGTATTGCGGATCAGCTCCACATAGGCATCCACCAGCGCCTGCAACCAGGCCGGAGCCAGGTTGGCCCCAAAGCCTCTGGCGCGGACCCATGCGCAGCCAATGCCCAACAACGTGCCGACCACCACCGAGGCCAAGGTGAGCACCAGAGTCCAGCCCACGCCAGTGAGCAACAGCGGCCACTCTGCGAGCACCGCGGCAAAGTCGAGTTGAATTTTCATCGCCTCAAGCCCGGTGGCTCAGAAGTTACAGGGGCAAATCGCCAGCGGGGCGGCCCAGCCATTTTTTGGCCATGGTGTCGAGTTCGCCGTTCTTTTTGGCCTCGGCAATGATCTCGTTCACTTTGGTTTTGAGCTTGTCTTCACCCTTGGCAATGCCGATGAAGTTGGGGCTTTCTTTGAGCAGCAGCTTGTATTCGCTGGAAAGCTGTGGGTTCTTGGTCATCATGTTGCCAGCCACCGACGCGCCTAGCGCCACAAATTGAACCTGGCCTGCCGCAAACGCGGCGATGGTGGCGTTGTTGTCTTCAAAGCGTTTGATGTCGGTGGACGATGGTACAACCTTGCCCAACTCCTGGTCTTCCATCGCGCCGCGGGTCACGCCCACCGATTTGCCGGCCAAATCGGCAAACGCTTTGGCGCTCAAGTTCTTGGGGCCAAACACGGCCTGAAAGAAAGGCGAATAGGCGGCAGAGAAGTCGATCACTTTTTCACGGTCAGGATTCTTGCCCAGGGTGGCAATCACCAAATCGGCTTTTTTGGTTTGCAGCGCAGGAATGCGGCTTGCGCTCACGACCACCACCAGCTCCACGGGCACGCCCAGCTTTTTGCCAATGTAGTGGGCCATGTCCACGTCCAGGCCAATGGGTTTGAGGTCTGTGCCGACAAAACCGTACGGGGCAGAGTCGGTTTGCACCGCCACTTTGAGCACCTTGGTTTTCAAGATGTCGTCCAGGGCGGATTGCGCTTGGGCGCCAGTGGCAGCTAACAGCGCGCCAGTCGCCAGTGCCAGCAGAAAAGTACGCTTGGGAAATGAAATGGGGTTCATGGGTTTGCTCCAAAGTTGTATGGGTGATGCAACTATGCAAGAGCTATGCCCAGGTGCGCACTGAACTAGTGCGTTGGGTTGCAAGCCTGCGATTGGTCCGCTGAGGCTGGCGAAATGGGGTTCAGGCCGGGGTGGCGCAGTTCACCATCCAGCGGATGCCGTAGGCGTCGGTCAAGCTGCCGAAGTACGCGCCCCAGAACATGTCTTGCAGAGGCATTTCCACCAAGCCACCCACGGCCAGTGCGTTGAACAGGCGCTCTGCTTCAGCGCGTGTGTCGGGCTCCAGGTTGATGTGCATGTTGTTGCCTGGCGTGACGGTAAAGCCCATGGACTCTGGCGCATCCGTACCCATGAGTACATGCCCACCCACGATGGCCAATTCCACATGCATCACCATATGGGCCGCTTCAGCGGGCATGGACGGCTGGCCAGGCGCAGAGGGCACATCCTTGAATCGGTGCACCAGGCCAATGAATTCGCCGCCAAAAACGGCGCGGTAAGCTTCAAACGCCTGTTCGGTTTTGCCATTGAAGTTCAGGTAGGTGCTGGTACGTGCCATGGGTTTTCTCCTTAGGTGGGTGGGTGTCGCGTGCGGTTGCACACGGCGTGGCTGATGGCCAGGTTTTCCAAGTGGCTGTTGCCGCCCTGGCTAAGCGGCTGAATATGTTCCAGCGTGGCGTCGGCCGGATCCACGTGTTTGCCGCACACCCAGCACGGCACGGTTCCATGCAGTTGGCGGGCGACGGTTTTGTAAATTTTGTCGCGGGTGAGGCCCAGTCGGCTCATGGTGCAAAGTGGTCGAAGGAAGAAAAGGCGGCGGATGGCAGGGCCATGCCATTGGCGTCTAGCAGTGTCAGGCCCGCATCCGCGGTGATGCTGCCAATGCGGGTAACCGGCGCGCCAGCGGCATCGGCGGCGTGCAGCACGGCGGTGCGCTGCGCCGGGGCGGCGGTAAACACCAGCTCGTAGTCGTCGCCCCCGGCCAGCACACATTGCAGCAGGATTTGGCGTGATATTTTTAGATAAAATTGGTCGTCAGCGCCCGTGTGGCGTGCTTTTGTAGCTATTAATTGTATAGCAGCATCGGTGTCAATAACCGCCCCTTTGCCTGACTGTTGCAAGATGTGGCCTAGGTCCCCCAGCAGGCCGTCACTCACATCGGCAGCCGCAGTGGCTATGCCACGCAAAGCCATGCCCAGCGCCACGCGGGGTGTGGGCGCTTCTAGGCGCTGGCGAGTTTGCGCTAGTAGATCTGGTGGCAAATCGACTTTGCCTTGCAGTGCCAGCAGCGCCAGCGCGGCATCGCCCAGGGTACCGCTCACATAAATGTCGTCACCTGCCTGCGCCCCGCTGCGCAGCAGCGCTTGGCCCGGTGGCACTTCGCCAAACACGGTGATGCAAATGTTGAGCGGGCCACGCGTGGTGTCTCCCCCCACCAGTGTGCAGCCGTGCAAGTCGGCCAGCGCAAACAGCCCTTGCGAAAACGCCGCCAGCCAGTCGGCATTGGCATCGGGCAGCGCCAGCGCCAGGGTAAATCCCAGTGGCTGGGCACCGCAGGCGGCCAGGTCGCTTAGGTTCACGGCCAGCGCTTTGTGGCCTAATTTGCACGGGTCTGCGTCGGCAAAAAAATGCCGGCCGCTGACCAGCATGTCGCTGGACACTGCCAGTTGCATGCCCGGGCTGGGTCGCAGCAACGCGCAGTCGTCGCCCACACCCAGCGCGACACCAGCACCCAATGCACGCTCAGGGCGCTTGAAGTAGCGCGCAATCAGCTCGAACTCACCCAGCTCAGACATCGGTTTCTTTGGCGGGCCACAAAAAACTGAGGGGCGCTTGGCGCAAGCGTGCCCCAATAGCGTGGTTGATGCGCGCGCGGTCCACTCCCGACACGTTGTGGGCCCGCAGCGCGACCCTAAACGCCAGGGTAAAGCTCACGCCCAAATTCAGCACGCCTATCAGCGGAATGCTGGCCACGGCCCACCACAGTGCGGGGCT
Organism: Pseudomonadota bacterium; assembly: GCA_041165385.1. GTDB lineage: Bacteria > Pseudomonadota > Gammaproteobacteria > Burkholderiales > Burkholderiaceae_C > Allorhodoferax. The sequence goes on from JBEANP010000139.1 coordinate 3,417, forward strand.
GCGCACCACGTCCCAGCCCAGGCTGGCGCAGGCCGCGCCCAGTTGCCCGGCAGACAAGGTGACGTGACGCACATCCAGTGCGAGGCCTAAAAAAGCCAGAACAGCGGGCACCAGCCCCAGCATAAAACCCAGCGATACATTGGCAGCCAAGCCCGAGATGTTGTGGCGCATGAAGTGCGCCCACCGGTCGGCCCGCTTGGCGCCTAGCAGGGCGGTAATGCGTGGGTTGTAGCGAATGGCAGAGTCCAGCCGGTGCAGCACAAACCAGTTCTCCACCCAGCCCGCCACGATGCTGCTGGCAAACAGCAGCACGCCGGTAAATGCCGCAAACAGTAACGACGGCCCCAGCAGCGTGAGCGAATGCAGCACATAGTGCGCCTGTTCGTCATTGATCATGGGGCGGCCCGCACCCCATTGCATGGCCAATGACAACAGCAGCACGGCAGGAAATACCACGGCCACATTGCCAATCACAGCCGCCACCTGCGAGCGCACCAAGTGGGTGACCTCATCGACAAACCCGGCTAAGGCCTGGGTATCGGCAATGTCCTTGAGCTTGGCGGCCATGGCAGGGGCTGTCATGGCGGGCTGCTTGGTGGCCAGCGTGAAGTGCAGCAGTTGAATCACCACAAAGCTGACCGCATACGCCAGGCCGGACCAAAAACCAAACCAAAACGCTGAAAGCCCGAACGCCATCACGCCAAACTTCATGGCGGTGGTCACTGCGGTGAGTGCGCCGCCCCCGGCGGCATTGCCCAGCATGGTGCGGTATTCGCTGCGGTTGCGGGTGATGTAGTGCTCGCCCGCCTCCGAGCTACGTTCGGCCACTTTGGCCGCAATGAGCGACGAGTTGGTGGCCAGCAGCGCGCCGATGCTGTGCTGCTCTTGGCGCACACTGGCCAAGTGCGCAATCAGCCGGGCGTTGGCACGCAAGGTTTCGTCGTCCAGCAGGCAGTCCAGCAGGGCGCGCACGCGCAGCACCCGCTCGCGCAGTTGCCGCAGCCGAAACACCAAATCCACCGAAATTCCGTGGGCATCCAGATGGGTGTAAACCGATGCTGCGGCGTGGCGGCAGGCTTCCAGCTGGCTGAGCAAGTGTTTTACAAAGGCTGTGGTGTCGTGTCCATGCAGCCAAGCGCTTTGTAAGGCGCTGAGGTCGGTCGCCAGGCTGTGGAATGGGTTGGCATCGCGCGCAGTAGGGCTCATGCGCAGGCGAATTTCAGCCGAAAATCCCGCAGCGCGAATCTGGCTGGTGCAGAAGGTCATGGCGTCCAGCACGGTGCACTGCCAGTGGCTCAAGTGCGGATGCTCGGCCGCAAAAGCACCATTGGCAGGCACATTAAGCAGCCGGCTCAGGCGTTGCAAGGTGGCGTCGGGCAGGGCGCTGAGCCACTGTGCATCGTGGGGGCCGTCAAACAGCAGCGCAAATAGTTCGGAAGCATCCGTGGTTTCGGGTGTGGCGGGCAATAGCTTGAAGTGCAGCCGCTCAATGAGTTCGCTGACAAACGCGTTGCGCGAGGCAAACCCGTAATCGGATAGCAGCGTGCTGCCATCCACACTGGCCACCAGCGCGCTCCACCACAGTTGCATTTTTTCTAACGTCGCGGGGCGTGCGTCCAGCACATCGAGCAGCAGGTTAATGCGGGCTACCGCTGCCTCCGGTGTGTCGCTGTTGCCGCGAATCCAATCCAGCAGGGTGTTGAGCCACACGTGGCGCTGAACCAAGTCCGCATGGGGGTTCAGGGTCTCCAGCAGGTTGGAGATGTCTGGCGGAGCGAGTGGGGTGGCCATCAGTGCAGCGTGCGCGGCCCGCCCGTGCCTTGCGCACCGCTAAGCGCGTCCAGCACAAACATGGGAATGTCGGTATCGAATTTTTCGCCATCTTCAGCCACACAGAAAAAACTGCCGTGCATGGTGCCCGTGGGGGTGTGCAGGCGGGTGCCACTGGTGTACTCAAACGCTTGGCCGGGTTTAAGCAGCGGCTGCTGGCCCACCACACCCAAGCCCTTGACCTTTTCGGTGTGACCGTTGGCGTCGTTGACGTTCCAGGTGCGCGAGATCAGCTGTGCGGTTACGTCTCCGGTATTGGCAATGGTGATGGTGTATGCGAACACATACAGTCCGTCGTCCGGCGCAGATTGGTCGGGCAGGAATTCGGGAGTCACTTCAACAGTAAATTGGTACTTGGCCATGGCGCGATGCTACCTGCGAAAATAATACATCTGCCAACCTTACCGGAAAACCCTTGCCATGACCTACCGCATTGCCCCATCCATCCTGTCTGCCGACTTCGCCCGACTGGGCGAGGAGGTGAAAAATGTGATTGCCGCAGGGGCCGACTGGATTCACTTTGACGTGATGGACAACCACTATGTGCCTAACCTCACTTTCGGCCCCATGGTCTGCCAGGCGCTCAAGCCCCATGCCAAAACGGCCGCAGGTGTGGCCGTGCCAATTGATGTGCACCTGATGATTTCGCCGGTGGATGCCCTCGCCGGTGCGTTTGCCGATGCGGGCGCAGACCTGATCAGCTTCCACCCAGATGCCTCTGGCCACGTGCACCGCAGCATTCAGGCTATCAAAAGCAAGGGTGTCAAAGCCGGTCTGACTTTCAACCCGGCCGAGCCGCTGGATGTGCTGGACTGGGTGATTGACGACATCGATCTGGTGTTGATCATGAGCGTGAATCCGGGCTTTGGGGGGCAGAGCTTTATTGATTCAGCGCTGCGCAAAATTGAAGACGTGCGCCGCCGTATTGACGCTAGTGGCAAAGACATTCGCCTGGAAGTGGACGGGGGCATCAAGACCGACAACATCCGCCGTGTGGCCGATGCCGGTGCCGACACCTTTGTGGCTGGCAGTGCGATTTTTGGTAAACCCGATTACAAGAGCGTGGTGGACGCCTTGCGCCTAGAGTTGGCCAAGTAACCGGCAGGCTTTGCGAGGGGCACCTTATTTGATGCCTAGCAGTGCGTCTTTGAGGTTGAAGTCAGCTGGTACTGGACCAAACCAGATGGACATGATGGCCTTGTAAAACTCTGGTTCTTTGAATGGTTCGCCCTGCACTTTGCCTTTGGCGGTAATTACCATGCCTGTGCCGGGTATCCAATCAATCGTCACCGTTTCGCCAGGCAGCAGATTTTTGTTGACGGTAAAAATTTCACTCATGCGTATGAGCCCTGGCACCAGTTTGGACATTTCTGCCTTGGGCACGTTGTCTTCCACTCCCCGGGTTAAAAGTTTGCCGAATGGCCCCGCCTCAATATCTCGCAAAAAGGTCATGCTCAGGCGTTTGGGGCCTGGCGCTGCCGTGAGTTCATCCAGCGATCGCACCTTTTTTGTGGTGTACAAGTCGCCAACATAGACTTTGAAGGGGCCCTTATAGCGAATGCCAGCGCCATTAAGCTGCAATTTGGTGCCAGCCACGGTGGCTGTGTCTTCCACCTTCACGCCACTGAACTCCAGGCCAGCGTATGCATTGGGAATCAAAGTTGCGAGCAAGGTGGCTGCCAACAAAAATGTTTTTAGATTAATTTTCATAGAACCTTTAAAAAGTACGATCGTGCTATTTAATATGCATTATGGTGGTTAAGGGTCAATCTGTGCTTAGGGTTTTCGCCAACTGCACCTGAGCGCTGCGAGCGCTGACTGGCACAACCCTCCCTATTTTTTCGTTTGCTACACTGTGTGTATGTTCATTCACCGCATCTTTATCATGGGTTGTAGCGACCGGGGGGCCTGGCCCTGGCGTACCTTGCCGTCCGTGACTGAGCACGCGTAACAGCCCTTCGCCTCTTGCAGGCGGTCAGCGGCGCGCAGTTGCTCTGCGCACATTCCCACCAGTTCACTGCCACCCTTTGTGCGACCACCATCGTTCGCAGGCGCAGCCCCTGATTTGCTCTCACCCCTGAGGTGCCTCTTGACATGATTGAATCCGAATTTCTGGCCCTGGCGTCCCAAGGCT
>JBEANP010000140.1:0-7209 GCA_041165385.1 Pseudomonadota bacterium
AGCAGGCCACTCCACGCCCAGCCACAGCAGCGCGTCGTGCATACCCGGCAACTTGGCAGAAGGCGAAAAAGAAGCACTTTCCACCGACATAGACGCCGCCGGACGCAAGTGATTCACCAGCAAGTAGACCAACAAACTGCTCGCAATGAAGTTGAACATGATGGTGGTGATCACCACATGGCTGCCCCGATAGGCTTGTAAGTAGCCTGGCACCACTGCCCATGCCATGCCAAACAAGGCCCCAGATACCATCATCAAAGGCAGCATGATCCACGCGGGCAAAAACGCGGAAAACCACAGCGCAACCAGCCCCGTACCAAGACCGCCCAAAATAGCCTGCCCCTCTCCACCGATATTGAACAGGCCGCAGTGAAACGCCACTGCCACGGCAAGGCCGGTAAAGATAAAAGTGGTTGCGTAATACAAGGTATAACTAATGCCGCGCTCTGTACCCAGCGCACCGTGAATCAGCGCCTGGATTACTTCCACGGGGTCTTGCCCAACCCAGGCCACCACCCCAGCAGCCGCCAACAAAGCGATGGTTAACGACACCAAGGGCAACAGCACCAAATCGGCCCAGCGCGGGAGCGTGTAGTTGGACGTCATTGCGCACCACCCGTCATCAGCATGCCCAACTTGGCCTCGGTGCAGTCGGCTATGGCCAGCTCACCCGTAACACGGCCTTGATTCATGACGATCACCCGGTCTGAAAGTGCCAAAATTTCATCCAATTCGCTAGACACAACCAACACGGCACAACCTGCGTCACGCATCGCGCGCAATTGCGAGTAAATAAACTCGATTGCACCAATATCCACCCCGCGCGTAGGCTGCCCGACCAGCAACACTTTGGGGAACTGCCCCAACTCCCGCGCCAACACCAGCTTTTGCTGGTTCCCCCCTGAAAACTTGCTGCTCAACAGCTCTGGGCTTGGGGGGCGCACATCAAACTGTGCCATCATCTGCGCTGTGGCAGCGCGCATGCGGTCGTGTGCCATCCAGCCGCCGTTGGAATACTTAGATAGCTGGTCGTAGCCCAACACGGCGGACTCCCAAGCTGCAAAATCCATCACCAGCGCGCGTGCATGGCGGTCTTCTGGCACGTGGGCTAGGCCCAGTGCTCTGGCGGCACTGGGGTCTAACCAAAGTGGAGCCTGAAAGTGGGCGTCGCCAATGGACAAACCACCTTGTGCAGGGCATAACAAGCCCGACAGCACATCCAACAATTCACTTTGGCCATTGCCTGAGACACCCGCCACACCAACAATCTGGCCCGCATACAGGGTTAAATTGAGATCCGCCAATCGAACCACACCCAGGGCGTCGCGCACCGTAATGTTGCTGGCTTGCAGTAGCGATTCACCGGCCGCATTGGCATCTTCGTCGAGCCTCCCCATTTGCACTTTGCGCCCCACCATGGCTTGCGCCAACCCTTCGATAGTGGCTTGAGCGATGGGCAGGTCGTCCACCACCCGCCCAGCGCGCATCACAGTAACGCGATCGCACAGTGCCATGACTTCTTTGAGTTTGTGGGTAATGAGCAATACGGTGGTGCCCCGTTCTCGCAGTGAGCGCAATACTTTAAAAAGATGTTCGGTCTCCTGCGGGGTGAGCACGGCTGTAGGTTCGTCAAGTATCAGCACTTTGGCACCGCGGTACAGCGCTTTCAAAATTTCAAGCCGCTGCCTGTCCCCCACTGCAAGTTCAGCAACCAAAGCGTCTAGCTTGATGTGCAAGCCCGTCTCTGACATCAGCACTTCAAGCTTGCGGCGGACCAGCGAATCGGCCTTGGACAATAGCCAATGAGGCTCTGCGCCCAGCATCACGTTTTCTAGCGCTGACAAGGTGTCAACCAGCATGAAGTGCTGATGGACCATGCCAATGCCCAAGGCAATCGCATCATCGGCATTGCGAATATTTGCGGAAGCACCGAATACTTCAATGCTGCCAGCATCGGCCGAGTAGAAGCCATACAGCACGGACATCAGCGTGCTTTTGCCTGCGCCGTTTTCACCCACAATGCCATGCACCGTGCCCGCTTTGACATCCAGCCGCACATCCACATTGGCGGCTACTGCACCAAATCGCTTGCTGATTCCTTTCATAGAAACAGCTAGCGCAGGACTCGACTTTGCTTGCGTTACCTCACCCATGCATTCCTCGCAATGTAAAAACCCACGGCACCGTTACGCACCGTGGGTTCATAAATCAAACCATTGCTTAAAACTTGCAGGCGTTGTCAGCCATAAAGTCGGCCACTTTGATCTTGCCACTGATGATGTCTGCCTTGGCTGCGTCAACCTTCCTCTTCATCTCAGGTGTTACGAGCTTGGCATTGTTTTCATCCATTGCGTAATCCACTCCGCCTTCTTTCAGACCGAGAACAGAAATGCCAGGGGTGTGCGCTTTGGCGACGTTGTACACAGCCACGTCAACACGCTTCAACATCGATGTCAGCATGGTGCCCGGTTGGATGTGGTTTTGGTTGCTGTCCACACCAATGGCCAACTTGCCGCTGTCTTTAGCGGCTTGGTACACGCCCATGCCCGTGCCACCGGCAGCTGCAAACACCACGTCCACACCTTGAGAAAACTGGGCTTTGGCCAACTCACCGCCACGCGCAGGGTCATTCCAAGCGGCACCCGTGGTACCGGTCATATTGCCAATCATTTCAGCCTTGGGGTTCGCAAACATGGCGCCCTGTTTGTAGCCACATTCAAACTTGCGAATGAGGGGAATATCCATTCCGCCCACAAAACCGACCTTACCAGTCTTGCTAACCATAGCGGCCATTGCACCAACCAAGAAGCTGCCCTCTTGCTCCTTAAACACCACCGATTGAACGTTTGGCAAATTGACCACCATGTCGATGATGGCGAATTTCAATTTGGGGAATTCTTTGGCCACTTTTTCAATACTGGAAGCCTGACCAAAGCCAATACCAATAATGGGGCTAGCACCCTTTTCAGCCATGCGGCGGATAGCCTGCTCACGCTGAGATTCGTTGGTGATTTCAAACTGGGCGTATTTTTTGCCGGTTTCTTTTTTCCATTTTTCGATACCTTTGTACGCAGCCTCGTTAAAGGATTTGTCGAACTTGCCACCCATGTCGAAAATTACAGCGGGCTCCGCTGCAGCAGAAAAACTGACAGCCATGGCTGCGGTCAAAACGCTTAAACGTACGGTAGTCGTGAATGTCATAAAAAAACTTTCTTTTTACGTTAGTTAAAAAAATGATGAAGCAAATCTGAGTCAACGAACTAGGATATCAAACAAACCAAAGTCCTCACAACTTCTGAAAGGCGACCCCAATTTGTGCAGCAAGCTGCGCATTGTTCAGCACCAGCTGGATGTTGGATGCCAAACTATCCCCACCCGTTAGTTCGCACACCCTAGCCAACAAAAACGGGGTCGATTCTTTGCCTGATATTCCTTGGGCATCTGCCTCCGTCAACGCAGTCTCAACGGCCACTGCAATGGCCTCTTTTGGCATAGCAAAGGCTTCAGGAATCGGGTTTGCAATTACTATGCCGCCCTTGAGATTGAGCGCCCACTTGGTGTGCAGTGCACGGGCAATATCTGTAGGCGTATCCAACCGATAGTCCACTGAAAACTCGCTGTCCCGCGTGAAAAAGGCAGGCAAACTATTGGTTTGGTATCCCACCACCGGCACGCCCTGTGTTTCCAAATACTCCAGGGTTAGTTTCAAATCCAGAATCGATTTGGCGCCCGCACACACCACAGCCACCGGTGTTTGAGCCAACTCCTGCAAATCTGCCGAGATGTCAAAGGTGTGCTGGGCATTGCGGTGTACACCCCCGATGCCCCCAGTTGCAAACACCTTGATACCCGCCATGGCGGCAATGATCATGGTGGACGCCACAGTGGTGGCACCGGTCTTTCCAGCTGCCACCACAAAGGGAATATCACGGCGACTTACTTTTACGACTTCGCGACCTTGACGTCCCAACTGCTCAATGTCTGCTGCGCTCAATCCGGCTTTGAGACGGCCGTTAACGATGGCAATTGTGGCGGGCACTGCGCCGTGTGCTCGCACTTGTGCTTCCACTTGGTGCGCAGTAGCCACGTTTTGCGGATATGGCATGCCATGCGAAATGATGGTGGACTCCAGTGCCACCACTGCAACCCCATGCGCAAGCGCTTGTTTTACTTCGTCGGAAATATCTAAAAATGGGGACTGCAACATAGGTAAATCAGAGGTCAAAAATTAAAATAATCAAACGGCATCAACACTGAGGCCTGGATGATTGGAGTATGGGCTGGAAAGCGTGAACTCTGCACACCGCCGGCCAAACTCCACAGATACAGGAAACGACCAATTGGCCAGCGATCCATAGACGATGCCCGCCAGCAACGCATCGCCTGCACCCGAGGTGCTAATCACATTGACGTCTTTGGCCGGTAGATTCCCGGTTTGTGCATCGGCATCACACCAAACCACGCCCTGCGCACCCAAACTAATGACCACCCGCCGCACTCCGCGCTGGTGCAGGCTCAGCGCCGCAACGCGGCCATCATCCGCATTGGACACTTGCAAGCCGGTTAATGCCTGTGCTTCAAGGGCATTGAGTTTGAGTGTTTGTATATGGGCCAGATAAGGTGCGACCTTTTGGCACTTGCCAACAGAAACACCATCGACAAAGCTATTCACTTTGCTGCCTCTGAGCAACAGCCATTCAATCGCGGATGCATTCAGGTTGGTATCCAGAACCACAGCCGCTGCACCGGCGAGCAAAGTCTCATGGGGCACTAACAGTTCTGGCCCCAATTGCTCCAATATACACATGTCGTTCACGGCTACGGCCATATCGCCATTGGGGCCATGCAAGGACAAATAGGTGGACGTTCTGCAGCCCTTCAGGCACAACACCGCTGACACGTTCACGCCCGAACTGCGGGTCAATTCCTTCACCGATTGGCCAAATACATCATCGCCCACCACGCTGATGAGGTGGGTATGCCGTCCCAAGCGGGCCAGATTTTCAGCGACGTTACGAGCCACGCCGCCGGGCGCACATCTGATTTTTCCGACATTCGAATCGGCAGGAATGAAAGGCGCATCGCTAGCGGCCGCCACATCCATGTTGGCGCCTCCCACCATCACTGCGTAAGGAAAAGGTGGAGAACAGTCATTTGAATGAGGAGTGGGCATAGGCACATGCGAAATAAGCGAGGCGAAAAATTCATTTTTCGCGGCACAATTGCGCAAACGATGGTCCATGAAAAGAGGGTTTGATGATACTTGTCGCAGGCTCCGCCAACTTAGATTTTGTGGTGCGCGCTGATCACATACCCGGCCCCGGCGAGACCGTACTGGGGCGTGACTTCAAAACATTTCCCGGAGGCAAAGGTGCCAATCAGGCTGTCGCCTGCGCTCGCTCCGGTGCTGCGCTAACACATATGCTCGTGGCTTTGGGTGCCGATGCGTTTGCAATTCCATTAGAAGCCTCCCTCAGACAGGCCAACGTACAACTGCACACCGTCAGGGTACAAGACCACCCTACAGGCACCGCTTTTATTTGCGTGTCTGACGACGCCGAAAACGCCATCACAGTAGCTCCAGGCGCAAACGCCTGTTTACGCCCTGAGCACCTTCCGGCGTTGGACGACGTAACCCATTTGCTAATGCAGTTGGAAATCCCTTTGGACACCATTGAAGACTACGCGCAAGCGGCGCGTAAACGGGGCGTGTTGACCGTTCTCAATGCAGCACCCGCACAGGCGTTGTCTGAGCGTTTGCTGGACGCAATCGACATTCTGGTGGTCAACGAGGGGGAGCTACAAGCCATCACACTTCACAGCGGCACCGTTGCCGAGTGCCTAGCTCTTATCAATGTACCTACCGTTGTAGTCACCCTGGGGCACCAAGGAAGCTGCGCGCGCCATCATGGTGAATTTTTGGTGCAACCCGCATTCCACGTAACGGCCGTTGACACCACCGCAGCGGGTGACACTTTTTGTGGTACGTTGGTTGCATCTTTAAGCAAAGGCTGCGCATTGCAAACAGCTTTGCAATTTGCCAGTGCTGCCGGAGCTCTGGCCTGCACCCGCCTGGGGGCACAAAGCAGTATTCCCAGCGCCGATGAAGTTAATCAGTTTTTAGCTGTCAACGCCAATCAGACCCAGGCAACCACAGCGCAATTGCGTCAATTTTGCGGCCTTACTCCAACAACCCAACCGTAGACTCCATGATCCAACCCATGACTGTCCGTACCAAAGTAATTTATGACACCGACCCCGGTGTAGACGACGCCATGGCGCTGTACTACGCACTGGCCCATAGTCAGATAGACATGGTTGGCATTACCACCACGTTTGGTAATGTGTCCGTCGATCAAGCAGTCACCAATGCGCTGTACCTCACTGCATTGGCACAATGCACTATTCCAATCACCAAGGGCGTTAAAACACCATGGGTTAAAAAGGGCGAAGCTCCGCCTGACTTTATTCACGGTGCAGATGGATTGGGCAATTTACCCAGCCGCCAAGCCACCCATAACGTGGCCGACCCACGATCTTCCGCGCAATTCATTGTGGACATGGCCCGCGCGCATCCTGGCGAAATTGTGCTGGTAGCGGTGGGCCCGCTGGGTAATTTGGCAGCGGCTTTGAAGCTAGAACCCGCGCTTCCAACCCTGCTCAAGGAAGTCATCATCATGGGTGGAACCATTGTGGAGCCTGGCAATGTGTCCCCGGTTGCCGAGGCAAATATCTGGAACGATCCCCACGCGGCAGACCAGGTCTTTTGTGCGGGCTGGAAGCTCACGATGGTAGGGCTAGACGTCACCCACCAGGTCATTCTTCCGGTGTCACTTTTCAAAAAAATTGCCGAGCACCACAACCATATTGCAACCGATACGCTGTTGCATGCTGTAAGCTTTTACGCTAACTTTTATAGCAACCTATACCCCCACGTGGCAAAAATTCATGGCTGTTTTGGGCATGATGTGCTGGCCTTCGTTTACCTTACCAACCCAGAACTTTTTACGCTGGAAACTGGCCGTATTCGGGTCGCTACCGAGGGGTTGGCGCAAGGCCAAACCATGATGCGCCGCAAAAACATCGACTACCCGCAAAACGGTTGGGGCGAAGACGTCCCAGAAACGCACGTTTGCATGACAGTCGATTCTGTGGCCTGTAACGTCGTGTTGGAAAACACGTTGATGGGCCCATGGCTCACCGCCTGAA